>JASIGD010000566.1 GCA_030045295.1 Streptosporangiaceae bacterium | reverse complement strand
GCGGTCTCCTCCATCTCGGTGCGATGCCCGGCGGCCCGGAGGCGGGTGAGCGTGGCCGCGAACTGGCGCAGGGTCCGCTCCGGCACCGCGGCCCCGAGCCGGATTTGCAGTTCCTCGTCAAAGGCCACCCCGGCCTCACCGAGAAGGCGCCGGCCTTCTGGAGTCAGCTCCAGCAGCGACGATCGCCGGTCGGCCGGGTTCGGCAGCCTGCGGCAGTAGCCGTTCGCCTCGATCCGGTCGATCAGCTTGCTCGTGCCGCCGGTCGTAATGCCCAGCTCGTGCGCGATGTCGTAGACCCGGCAGCCCGAGAGCCTGTCGATCACGGACATGGGCTCGAAATGCGTCAGCGGCAGGTCGAATTCGCTCTTCAACCTGGCGTCAATCGCATTCCAGATCTCGATCTCAAATCGGATTATGTCGTTGAACAGGCGCCTCAGGTCCGACACCAGCCTCACCTCCCCATGCGCCTCCAGCTTAACGCCCAGCGAAAGTAACTTCCACTTAGGAAGATTCTCCGGAAGCGGCAGAGTACGGGCCACAGACCCGGCCGAGGCGGTCAGGTAACCCCGGGGCTGTCGCCGGTCATGGCGGTCGCGACGTAAGAGCTCAGGACGACCGGAGTGAGCCGTCTATGTTCGTAACGCAGGCTGAGCGCCAGCAGGACGACGCCGGCGGCCGCGCCGATCCCGGCGGCGGCGGGCAGCGGTGCCTTGAAGGCCAGGTCGCACAGCAGCGCGATGATGGCCCCGGCTACGACGCAGTTGACCACGATGACCATGCTGGCCATGGTGAACACGAACGACCAACGGCCGTAACGCACGCCCTGCTGCCCAGCAGGCGAGTCGTCCGTCCCGAAATAGGGCGGGGCAGTCGGGGCCAGGGCGGCGTAGTACTGCTTGATCAGCTCCATCCTGCGCAGCGACACGATGTTGGACACGCTGGTATCGATCAGCCGAACGATGGTGAACCAGCCGAGCACGAACACGGTGGGCAGGACCGTGAAGGCCAGCGAGGCAAACGCTCTCGGCGAGGAACTGGCGAACCCGATCGCCACCAGCCCGCTGGCCAGCGAGGACAGGTAGATGCTGACCCGGCTGCCGCTCTCGCTGATGGTCGAGCTGGCGGTGGACTGCAGCACGAAGTACTCGGTGCCCAGCGCGCTGATGAACTCCGGCGGTGGTTTGTCGTTAGCCATCGCGATCCTCACTCTCGGTGTCCTGCAGGTCCCGGCGGGCAGCTGCCACCTTCCTTGCGGCGGGCGATATACCTTCCAGAGAAGTAATAAACCAGAATTATACTTTCGCAGAAATGATATGGTAGCCTCGTGCAGGCGCCGGGAAGGTGATCTCTGATGAGCGCGGACGCGTCACTCCCAGCAGCCGCAGTTCCGGGGCTGAGGCGCAGTGACCCGCACGGTCCCGGGATCACCCGCGAGCGGGCCAGCGAAGGTTTCCGGTACCGGGATCCCTCGGGCGCGATCGTTGCGAGTGCCGACACATTGCAGCGCATCGGTGCGCTCGTCATCCCGCCGGGCTGGAAGGACGTCTGGATCTCTCCGGACCCGCTCGGTCACATCCAGGCCACGGGCGTCGACAGCCGGGGCAGGACCCAGTATCGCTACCACCAGTTGTGGCGAGAGCAGCGCGACGCCCAGAAGTTCGCGCACATGCTCCGGTTCGCCGACGCGCTGCCCGCGCTAAGGGCGGCCACCCTGCACGACCTGGGTGGCCGGCGCCTCGATCGTGATCGCGTGGCGGCCGGCGCCGTCCGGCTGATTGACCTCGGCCTGTTCCGCATCGGTGGGGAGAAGTACGCGGAACTGGACCACCACTACGGCGCGACGACGCTGCAGAAGCACGACGTGAAGGTCACGCGTGATGGCATCATGTTCGACTACATCGCCAAGGAGGGCAAGCGCCGAACGATCGAGGTCAGCGACGAAGCGGTCCGGCCGACCGTACGTGCGCTGGTCCGCAGCGGCAACAGCCTGGACTCGCTGTTCAGTTATCGGGATGGCGGCACATGGCGGCCTCTGCACTCCTACCAGGTGAGCAGCTACATCGCCGAGCACGCTGGCGGCCACTTCACCGCCAAGGAGTTCCGCACCTGGAACGCCACCGTGCTGATGGCACTGCAGCTCGCGAACGCGAACCCGTCGCCGACCGCCAGGAGCCGTAAGAACGCCATCACCGCCGGCCTCCGCGGCGTCGCGGAGTGGCTGGGAGATACCCCTGCGGTGGCGCGCAAGTCCTACATCGATCCCCGGCTGATCAGCCGGTACGAGGCCGACGGGCGGCTGCCCACGATTCCCGTGTTGCCCGCCGTGCTCCCCGCCGCCGCGGAAGCCGAAATCGCGCTCGCCGCGCTGCTCGCGGGCGAGAGCTGACCGGTCCGGCCTGCCGCTACGCGCCGCGCTTGGCCCGGGCGACGTTCGCCGTCAGCTCGGCGAGATTCTGATGGACGACGAACGCGGGCTGGCCGGCGTCGACCCGCCAGCTTTCGTCGAGGCCGCCGATATCAAGCGCGTCAAAGCCGAACTCGTTGTAGAGGTTCGCGGCCAGCTGCTTGGCCGCCGGGTCGTCTCCGGCGAGCGCGAGCGCCCGGCGCTTCGGGTCACCCGGCGGGTGGCCATCGCCCGACATCTCCCCGGCGTCGATCATGCTGAAGGCGCGCACGACCCGGCTGGTGGGCAGGTGGGCCTGCAAGAGCCCGGGCACCGTGGTCCTCCCGTCGTCGATCTCGGGGAAGTGGCCATCCCGCTGGGGGAAGTAGTTGATGGTAGCGAGGATGACCTTGCCCGCGAGCGGCTCGACGGGCACCTGGTCGATGGTCGTGATCGGGATGGCGACGATCGCGAAGTCACCCGCGGCGGCCGCCTCGGCAGGCGTTGCCGCGCTGGCGTGCGGCCCGAGGTCCTCGACCAGGCCGGCGAGCGTGTCGGGTCCCTGGGAGTTGCTGAGTACGACGTCATACCCGTGGGCGATCGCCGCCTGGGCCAGGTTGCTGCCGACGTGCCCGCTGCCGATGATTCCGATGGTCGTCATGATCGTGTCCTTCCTCAGCGCTCTTCCTCCCCGCCACTGGCACAGCGCGCAAGATACCAATAGACTGCCAAGGAAGCTATATTATCAGAACCAATATCTGCGGAAACGACTTCGGTGGAAGCGCGGCGGGCGCGACCGTCCGGTCGGGGGCCTCCGGGCCAGGACGGCCAGAAGGGAAGCAGCATGAGCGTCAAGGCTCGCACGTGGGTCGCCGTCGAGTTCGGCGGCGCCGGGGCGCTGCGGAAGATCGAGGTCGACGTGCCGGACGCGACCCATGGCCACGTCACCATCGGCGTGCGCGGCGTGGGAATGAATCCTGCCGACGCCAAGCACATAGCGCCGGGGCAAGATGCCAAGCTGCTTCCGCTGCCGATCGGCTTCGAGGTGGCCGGCGTCGTGACGGCGCTGGGGCCTGAGACCGAGCTCGCATCCGGCGGCGGCGCGGTCGGGGATGAGGTCGTCGCCTCGCAGGTCACCGGCGGCTACACCACCGCGATCACGGCGCCGGCTTCTAGCGTGTTCGCCAAGCCGACCACGCTCAGCTTCGCCGAAGCCGCCAACCTCCTGCTGGTGGGGACGACCGCGGCCGACTTGCTGCATGTTTCCGGGGCTCGGGAAGGCGAGACGGTGCTGCTGCACGGGGCGGCGGGAGCCGTCGGCAACAGCTTTCTCCAGCAAGCCCGGCGCCTCGGCGTGCGCGTGGTGGGCACCGCGAGCAAGGAGAATTTCGACGTCGTCCGGCGGTTCGGCGGGACGCCCGTCGAGTACGGACCCGGACTGCTCGAGCGGGTCCGGGCGGCCGCCCCGGAAGGAATCGCGGCCGCGCTGGACACCGTCGGCAGCGACGAGGCGGGCGACGTGTCGCTGGCTCTGGTGCCGGACCGCAGGCGAGTGATCACGATCGCCGCTGGCCCGCGGGCCAAGGCGGACGGGTACATCTTCGTAGGCGCGTCGAACCCCGAGAGCGGACCCTTCCGCGCGCGCGCCCGCAGCCGGATCCTGGCGATCGCTCAGGCTGGTGACCTGGTCGTGCCGATGGCTCAGACGTTCAAGTTCGAGGATGCTCCGGCCGCGTTCGAGCTGCTGACCAGCCCGCATCCACCCGGCAAGATCGCCCTGGTAAACGAGGACTGAAGCCAGATGCGGACCTGGTTTCATTGACGCGGTCCGAGGTGGCGCGGGCCGGGCCGGCTGGCGTAGCTAGGCTGCGGGTATGGGCCAGATCCTGATCGGCACGGCGTCGTGGACCGACAGGACGCTGATCGCCTCCGGCTGGTACCCGCCGGAGGCCAGCACGCCGGAGAAGCGGCTGAGGTTCTACGCCCGCCAGTTCCCGCTGGTCGAGGTCGACGCGACGTACTACGCGCTGCCCGCCGAGCAGACCGCCACCACCTGGACCGAGCGGACCCCGGCGGGATTCACGTTCAACATCAAGGCGTTCAGCCTGTTCACCCAGCACCCCACGCCGGTCAAGGCGTTCCCGGCCGACCTGCGCGAAGCGGCGAGCAAGACCGGCAAGGACCGGGTGTACCTCAAGGACGTCGACCAGGCGGTGGCCGATCAGGCCTGGGACCGGTTCCTGACCGCGCTCGAGCCGGTGAACCGGGCCGGGAAGCTCGGCGCGATCCTGCTGCAGTTCCCGCCCTGGTTCCCCATCTCCCGCGCGAACAAGGACTACATCGTGGCGTGCGCGCAGCGGGCCGCGCCGCGCCGGGTGTGCGTGGAGTTCCGCAACCGGACCTGGATGACCGAGGACAACCAGCAGGAAACCCTCGGCTTCCTGGCCGCTCAGCAGGTGCCGTACGTGTGCGTGGACATGCCGCAGGGCTACCCCAGCTCCATTCCGCCGGTCCTGGCCGCCACCAGTGACCTGGCGGTGGTCCGCATGCACGGCCACTCCGACAAGTGGAACAGCAAGGACATCTACGAGCGGTTCGGCTACCTCTACAGCGACGAGGAGCTGAACGAGTGGGCGCCCAAGATCCGCGGCCTGGCCGAGGACGCCGAGGTGACGCAGGTCTTGTTCAACAACTGTTACAGCAACTATGCCCAGGTCAACGCGCAGCAGCTCGCCGCGCTGGTCGGCTGAGCCCGGCGTCAGGCCGTGGCGGCGATCATCGCGGCCGCCTTTTCGCCCACCATCACCGTCGGGGCGTTGGTATTGCCGTGCGGGATAACGGGGAACACCGACGCGTCAGCGACCCGCAGCCGCTGCACGCCGTGCACCCGTAGCTGTGGATCCACCACTCCGCTGGACTCGGTGCCGATCCGGGCGGTGCAGGCCGGGTGGTAGGTGTGCTCGACCTCGCGCCGGATGACCTTGTCGAGGGCCTGACGAGATGACGTGTCGCCGCCCGGGTGGATCTCACGGCCGACGAGCCCGCGAAGCGGCTCGGACGCGACGACCTGCCGGACCCGCTCGACGGCGGCGATCATCGCCTGCATGTCCTCGGGCTCTTTGAGGTAGTTGGCGGTGATCGCCGGCCTGTCCTTCGGGTCGCTGCTGCGCAACCGGACGTGGCCGGTACTCTGCGCTCCGACCAGCGAGCAGCCGATCCCCACCGCGGGAGCCGGGTAGGTGCGGAAGCCATGATCGTAGAAGTACCCGGGCGCGCAGATGTACTGCATGTCCGGGGCCGCGTCACCGGAGCGGGTGTGGAAGAACGCGCCCGCTTCGCCGATGTTGGAGGTCAGCAGCCCGGTCCGGCGGGTCAGGTAGGTCAGCAGCCACTTGGGTGATTCGGCCTCATGCAACGTTCCCTTGGCGGTGGCCTCCACGTTGACCAGGAACATCGGATGGTCCATGTAATGGTCGCCCACGTTGGGGTTGTCCACGATCACGCTGACGCCGTGCTCGGCCAGGTGATCGGCGGGACCGACACCGGAGAGCATCAGCAGCTGGGGAGTGTTGATCGCCCCCGCAGAAACGATGACCTCCCTGGTGGCCCTGATGAACCCGACCTGGCCGTCCCGCTCGGCTTCGACGCCGACTGCGGCGCCGTTATCGATCCGCACCCTGAGCACCAGCGTGTTGGTCAGGACGCTGAAGTTACCGCGCTTGCGGGCCGGCTTGATGTAGCCGTCGGCGGTTGTCCACCGCATCCCCCTGCGCTGGGTCACCTGGTACAGGCCCGTGCCGAGCTGATCGGCCCCGTTGAAGTCGTCGTTCGCCTCCAGGCCGGTGGCGGCGATCGCCTCGACGAGCTTGAGGCTCATCGCGTTCGGGGACCGGAGGTCCTGGACGTAAAGCGGACCGTTGTCGCCGTGGTATTCGTCGGCGCCGCGGGAGTTGTTCTCTGACTTGCGGAACAGCGGGAGCACGTCCGCGTACGACCATCCGGCGGCCCCGTCCTTGGCCCAGGTGTCGTAGTCGGCCTTGTTACCGCGGATGTAGATCATGGCGTTCATCGACGAGCAGCCGCCGAGCATCTTGGCTCTCGGCATGAAGATCCTCCGCCCGCCCAGGTACTGCTCGGGCTCGGAGAAGTAGGCCCAGTCCAGCTTGGTCTTGAACTGCTTGGAAAACGCCGCGGGCACTTGCACGTTCATATGCCTGTGGCTGCCGCCGACCTCGATGAGCAGCACCTTGTTGTCGGGTGATTCCGACAGCCGGGCGGCCACGACTGCGCCAGCCGAGCCCGCGCCCACCACGATGTAGTCGAAGGAAGTCATGGTCATCCTCGCAGTGCCGAGGCGAATAGGGCGGGCAGCTTCGCTGCCGATGGCGCCGCGGCGAACTCCGTGAGTTTGCGGGCGGTGGACTCGGAGGTCTTGTTGGTCAGGAACCACGGCGGCTTGGGGAACAGGGTGTTTTCGCCGGCCGTGATCGAGCGCGGGAACGGGTGGAACGGTGCGGACACCACGGTCTTGAGCGGCTTGTCGAACATCAGCGCGTTGTGTACCACCCCGATGCCCGATTGCACGTCGGTGTAGGTGTGACCGGGGTAGGCGCCCCAGGCGGCGCGGGGGATCAGGAACGCAGCAGCCGACCACGCGTTGATCCCGATGCCCCCGTACCGCAGGGCTGCGATGGCGCGGTCGAATTCCTCGCCGAGCTCGCGTCGCGTCTTCGGGTGCACGATCAGGTTCACCGATAGCGTCCCGTACAGCCTGTCGTTGCAGAACTCGACGGCGTGCCGGAGGAACTCCGCCGCGTCCCCCGGCAGCGACGTCGTCACCATGGCCGGCGCGAAGAACTCGTTACGGAACCCGTAGTGGTCCAGGCCCGGATCCAGGTCGGCCACGAACACCCGTTTCGCGCCGCCGCCCAGCACCTCGGCGGCGGGCTCGGCTTGCTGCAGCGCGCTCAGCCGCTGCTCGGTACCGGGGTAGTAGGCGGGCCTGGGTTCGGAGTCGTCCAGCCCGCGCCGGACCTGTTGCAGCATCTTGGCGCGGCCGTCCCAATCGGCGGGAAGGATGAGGACCTGGCTGGCGACGCAGTTGTGCCCGGAGTTGTGCAGCTTCTGCGTGACGGCGTGATCGGCCTGATACCGGAAGTCGGCGTCGGTCCACGGCCCGGGCAGCACGATGGTCCCGCCGACGCCGCCGAGCTCGGAGTTGATCGGCTTGCCGACGACTCGGTCGTCGGCTGCCTTGCGCCGTTCGCCGTCCTCCCCCGGGCCGTACACGACCAGGTCGTGGGTGCGGGCGCTGCCGGTGATGTGGATGGCCTGCACCGCGTCGTGACGGGTCAGGTACTCACCCACGTCGGCGCCGCCGTAGACGAAGGCCAGGTACCCGTCACGTATCAGCTGGGCGAAGACGTCCTCGAAGATCGGCCCGAGGTACTCGTTGACCGGGTTCATCTTGCAGATCACGACCTCACCGCAGTTGATCATGCGGTCGAGGATGTCCAGCGGCACGATGGCCGAGACGTTGCCGGCGCCCAGCACCAGGGCCAGTTCGCCCTCGGGATCCTCCCGGCGGTAGAAGCCGGCCATGTTCTGGCGCAGGTTCTGCTCGGTCACGCCGTCTTGCATCCACACGTCCGCGGTGACGCCGTGGAACAGCAGTTCCTCGTAGATGTCGTACGGAAGCACCCGGGCGACCAGCGTGCCGTCGACGCTGCGGCGCAGCTTGACGTGCTCCAGCAAATCCGCGTCCGTGTTGAGGTCGGTGAGGGTCTGGATCGACGCCGAGAGCCACGCCACCACCCCGTACGGGCCGGCCAGCCACGCCTCGGCGCCGACCAGGGGCGAGCCGGCCTGCAACTGCTTGGCCTTGGTCTCGGCGTCAACCCAGCGCTGCGCGTTGGCCAGCGTGGCCTGGCGGACCTCGGTCAGGTACTGGATCTTGTCCTTGATCGGCAGCCGCGCCCACATCGTCGTGTGGTCGGCGAGCTTGGCCAAAAGCTGATCCAGATGTTGGGTGTCCACGGTGGTCTCCTCGGCTCGCCGGGCGTCACGTCGGCACGTTGGCCCCAGCCTGCTGATATTGCCACGCTAATCCCTGCCGCCGAGCCTTGCCAGCGGCAAACACGATGCGCGAGACACCTTGCCTCAGCGCGGGCCTGGCGTATCGGATAGGCATTATGGCGCGATCGAGGCATACATGATGCATCCCGGGTAGGCCAGCTGGGAAGGGCACATGTCGCAGCCGTCACACGCCAAGGTCGCGCCGCGACCAGACAGGACGGCCGCAGCAGGCCAGGTTCGTTCCGGAGGTGATCCATGAAACCGTTCGTGATCAACCGGCATGGCCGCCTGGTGTTCCCCGCTAATTTCCTCGGCGACCTGGACTTCTCGGTCCTGGATACGCTCGATCAGTTCACCGCGGTGATCGGGCGGGATTTCGAGGCGAAGGCGCCGACAGGAACCGACCTGCTCGCCCGCGTCGAGTCCGGGGCGTACACCAGGCGCTTTGAGCTGCTGCGCGACCTGGGCCAGAACCTGTACTGGGCCAACCGCTACTCCATCACGATGTTCGACAGGCGGCCGACGCGCTGGCGCGACCTCGCGAAGCGGCGCGACGACATCTTCCTGCCCATCCTGACCCCGTGGGAGGACCGTGAGCGCAAGGTGGCCGCGGTCGAACGCGCCTTCCGGTCACTGCCGGCGACGTGGGACGCCGAGACCGAGAACACCATCTTCGACCTGCTGTTCGACCTGTTCAGGAACAAGCTGTACCACGCGACGGAACTGCCGGCGATCAAGCCGACGGTGGCCGAGTTCCTGGACCAGCCCGGCGCGCTGACGTTCGTCATGCCCGCCTGCGACCCGGACTACCCGGTCTTCCGGATCGAGGACATCCTCGACGCCGATGAGAGCGTGCCCGAGCTGGAAGCGCTCATGCGCTGGGCGATGGTGCTGCACAACCAGTACCCGTGGGATCGCTCCCGCACCGAGCTACGCGGGCCGGCCGACATCGGCGACGACGACTTCG
>JASIGD010000565.1 GCA_030045295.1 Streptosporangiaceae bacterium | reverse complement strand
GGCCAGCCAGATCGCGTTGGTCGGCGTCCTGGTCCGCTTGTTCACCTGGTGCCAGATGGACGAGCCGGGCAGCGCCCCGTCCCGGGAGAACGCGTAGATCATCCGCGAGTTCGCGGTCACCGAACTCATCCCGCAGAACAGCTGCGCCCCGATGATGACCAGCAGCAGCAGCTTGGCGCCGGTGTCCCCGATCGCGACGGCGAAGACCTCGGCCGGGGGCACCAGCGCGCCCAGGTAGGTCTGGTAATGGGCCTCCTGGATCGCGAAGGTGATCCCGATGAGCAGCACCCAGCCGGCGAACAGCGACACGAGGATCGACATCACGATGCCGCGGGGACCGCTGCGGTCGGCACCGCGGGTCTCCTCGGTCATGTGCGCCGACGCGTCGTACCCGGTGAACGTGTACTGGGCCAGCAGCAGGCCGAGCGCGAGCACGTACACCGTGCTGTGCCACCCGGTGCCGTTGTAGATCGAGGTGAACACGTAGTGGGCCGAGGCGTGCTTGGAGGGCACGAAGGCCAGGACGCCCACGATGAGCAGCACGCCGAGGATGTGCCACCAGACGCTGACGTTGTTCAGCAGCGCGACCAGCCGAATGCCGAACTGATTCATCAGCCCGTGCACGAACAAGATGCACGCGAAGATCAGGATCGTCACCCAGTGCGCCGTGCTCACCCCCCACACCAGGTTCAGTAGCGCGTTGATGAAGAACGCGCAGCCGAAGTCGATCCCCGCGGTGATCGCGACCTGGCCGAGGAAGTTGAACCAGCCGGTGAACCAGGCCCAGGCCGCCCCGTTCGTGCGGGCCAGCTTGGCCGACCAGTAGTACAGGCCGCCCGCCGTGGGGAAGCTGGAGCAGACCTCGGCCATGGACAGGCCGACCATCAGCGTCATGATCCCGACGATCGGCCACCCCCAGACGATGATGGCGGGCCCGCCGGTGATCATGCCGTACCCGTACAGGGTCAGGCAGCCGGACAGGATCGAGATGATCGTGAACGACACGGCGAAGTTCGAGAACCCCGACATCCGCCTGCGAAGCTCCTGCGCGTAGCCAAGCTCGTGGAGGCGGCGCTCGTCCGCGCTCGCCGTCTGCACGGCAGCTATGTCGTCGGCCATGCGATCTCCCCTGGGCGAAAAGGCGAATATGGCTGGAACTGATCCATTGAATGAACGTATTCACCCACCGCGCCGGGGAGCGTGTCAAGAGTTCGCCCAGGGGGGTCACAGGGGGGACGGGCCGTCCCCCCTGTACGGGGGGCCCGGGGGGTCGTCCCCCCCGAGATAACACCGTCTCGCCGAGGAACCCGCGTAGCAGGGCCGCGGTCCCGGCCACGTGTTCTTCCATCGCGCACCGGGCGCGCTCAGGATCGCCGGACAGGATGGCCCGGACGATGCTCGCGTGCTGGACGTTCGCGTGCTCCAGGTTCCGCTCCAGCATGGGGATGGCGTTGAGCAGGTCGACCAGCCGGACCCGGGCCTCGACCACGCTCGCGGTCAGCAGCGGCGAGCCCGCCGCGTCCGCGATCGCCAGGTGCAGCCGGGTGTCTGCCTGCCGGTAGCCGGAGGCACCGCTGTCCTGCATGACCGCCAGGCACTCGGTCAGGCTCTCCCGCTGCTGCCTGGTCAGGCTGGCTCGGGCCGCCATCTCGGCCGCGCCGGTCTCCACCACGCGGCGGAACGTCAGCGCGTCGTCGAGCCCGCCGCCCATGTCGCGCGCCGTGCGGGTGAGCTCGTCCGGCACCAGCGGCTCGGGCTGGCGGATGATGAACGTGCCGCCGAACCTGCCGCGCTTGGTCTCGACGTAGCCTGCCGCGGCCAGCTCGCGCAGCGCCTCCCGCAACGTGATCCGGCTGACCCCGAGCCTGCGGGTCAGCTCGCGTTCCGGGGGCAGCCTGTCACCCGGCGCGTACACGCCCAGCTTGACGCCCTCGAGCAGCCGCTCGACGGTCTCCTCGAAGGCGTTGCCCGTCCGTACGGCGCGGAACACCGCGGCGACGATGGCGGGCGAGCCTTCCGGCAATTCGGTCACTCCTGATCGCGGTGGCTGTGCACTGCGCACACAGCGCTTACCGCAGAAGATTAGACCATTGGCGCAAGCACCTGGACCCGGCCGGCCGCCCGCTCCGTCGCCGCGCCGACCAGCGCCGCGAACAGGCGAAGGTCTTTACCCTGCTCAGGGTGCCACTGCACGCCGAGCACGAAGCCCGGGAAACCACCAAGCTCGGAGGGACCGGCCTCGACCGCCTCGATCATGCCGTCTTCTTCCCACGCGACCGCCTTGAGCCCTTCGCCGAGCAGGTCAACCGCCTGATGGTGGTGCGTGGGGACGGTGAGGTCCTTGTCGTGAGGAAGGATCCCGGCCAGCATGCTGCCCGGGCTGACCCGCACCTTGTGCCGCCCGTATCCGGCCGCCGGGCCATCGTGGCGCGCGTGGCGAACCAGATCCGGCACGTGCTGGTGCAAGGTGCCGCCCCGGCAGATGTTCAGCACCTGCATGCCACGGCAGATGGCGAGCAGCGGCACGCCAAGCCGCAGCGCGCTGCCGGTCACGGCCAGATCCCAGGCGTCCCGCACCGTCACCGGGGATCCCGTCTGCGGATGCCGGGCCGCTCCGTACCTGACCGGGTCGACGTCAGGCCCGCCGGCCACGACCAGGCCGTCCAGGCCCGCGACGGTGGCAGCGGCTTCTTCGTCGCTCCCGCCCGGGGGCAGCAGCACCGCCCGTCCGCCATTGCGCCGCACCGCGTCCAGGTAGACAAAAGGAAGCACCGAAGCCCGGGCCTTCCAGGCACCCCAGGCAGCTTCGACATCATATGTGGTTATGCCAATGACCGGCGTCATAGTTCCCCTTTGAACTGATCCTCCGTACGCCGCTGACCCGGAAAAATCTCGATCATTCCGAACGATTCGTGGTGTCACCGGCCGCGTCCGTGCTTGCGGATCACGCTGCCGAAACGACCACTGGCAACGGCGTTAACAACAGGTTAGCAGCATTTAATCGGCTGCCGCTGACATAATGGAAGTAATCGGTCATCCGCGCGATACCGCACCTGCCCGCGCGGCGTCGGCGAATGCGCGAGCGGACCGGGCGCGCCCGGTTTTCGAAGCCGCCTGTCACCGACCGGACTATCCCGCCGCGCGAAGATGCCAGCACATTCGCGCCGCCACCTGTCGCGGGAGGTCGCAGCCGTGCCACGATGGGACTCCACCACCGTCAAGGGCGCAACGGCGCGCGGCAGGATGAGGTGAGCCGCCCATGACCACCGGGACCGATGCCGGGACGGCGAGCGACAAGCAGCCGCAGGCCATGGCCCAGCAGCGGGTACTGGTGATCATCGGGGCGCTGCTGCTCGGGATGTTGCTGGCCGCGCTCGACCAGACGATCGTCGCGACGGCACTGCCGACCATCGCGGGCGACCTGCACGGGCTGTCGCACCTGTCCTGGGTCATCACCGCCTACCTGCTCGCCTCCACGGTGTCGACGCCGCTGTGGGGCAAGCTCGGCGACATGTACGGCCGGAAGATGTTCTTCCAGGCTTCGATCGTGATCTTCCTGGTCGGTTCCGCGTTGTCGGGCCTGGCGCACTCGATGGTCGACCTGATCGCCTCCCGCGCCCTCCAGGGACTGGGCGGCGGCGGGCTGATCGTGGGCGCGCAGACCATCGTGGGTGACGTCGTCCCGCCCCGCCAGCGCGGGCGCTACCAGGGGATCTTCGGCGCCACGTTCGGGGTCGCCAGCGTGCTCGGGCCGCTGATCGGCGGCTTCTTCGTGGACAACCTGTCCTGGCGGTGGGTCTTCTACATCAACCTCCCGATCGGCATCGTGGCGCTGCTGGTGACCTCGGCGGTGTTGCCCGGCCGGCTGAGCAAGACCCACCACGTGATCGACTACGCGGGCACCGCGCTGATCGGCGCGTCCGCGGTCTGCCTGGTCCTGCTGACCTCGCTCGGCGGCAATACCTTCGCCTGGAACTCGCTGCCGATCTACCTGCTCGGCGTCCTGGCGGTGGTCTGCGCGGTTGGTTTCGTGCTGGCGGAGCGGCGCGCGGCCGAGCCCGTCATACCGCCGCGCCTGTTCGCGAACGGGGTGTTCACCTCCGCCAGCGTGGTGGGCTTCGCGGTCGGCTTTTCCATGTTCGGCGCGCTGGCTTACCTGCCGCAGTACATGCAGGTCGTCCGCGGCATCTCACCGACCCTGTCCGGGCTGCGGCTGCTGCCCTTGCTGGTCGGGCTGCTGGTGACCTCGACTGGCACCGGCTTCCTGGTCACCAAGTGGGGCCGGTACAAGATCTTCCCCGTGATCGGCACCGCGCTGATGACGATCGGGCTGTTCCTGCTGTCACGTCTGGGCCTCCACACGTCGTTCTGGCTCGTCTCGCTGTACCTGTTCATCCTCGGCGTCGGCATCGGCGGGTCGCTGCAGGTACTGATCATCGCGGTGCAGAACGCGGTCGACTACAAGGACCTCGGCGCCGGCACGTCCGGCGCGACGTTCTTCCGCTCGATCGGCGGCTCGTTCGGCACGTCGGTCTTCGGCGCGATCTTCTCCGGCGTGCTCGCCGGCGACATCGCGGCCGCGTTGCACGGAATCCCGCTGCCCAGCGGGATCAGCGCGGACGCCGGAGCCAGCCCCGCCGTGCTGGAACATCTGCCCGCGGTGATCCGGGCCGGGTACATCGCCGGGTTCGCGCAGGCGCTGCACACGGTGTTCCTGTACGCGACGCCCCTGGCTGCGGTGGGGTTCATCCTGAGCCTGTTCCTGAAGGAAGTACCGCTGCGGGACACGGTGCGGGCGGTGGACCGGGCCCACAGCACCGCCCCCACGGCCATCCCGGCCACCCGCGACTCCGCGCAGGAGATGGAGCGCGCGCTGATGACGCTGTTCGGTCGCGAGCGCCGTGCGGAAACCTACCGGCGCCTCGCTGAGAACGCCGACGTGCAGCTGAGCCCCCGCGGCACCTGGCTGATGTACCGCATCGCCGACAACGCCCCCATCACCGAGGCCGGGCTGGCCCACCTGCTGGGCATCGCCGATGCCGAACTGGAGCAGCGCCTGGCCGAACTCACCACCGCCGGTTACGTGACCGTGGACGGCGCCGGCCGCCCGGCGAGCGGGAACGGCGACCAGGCCGGCGCCAGCGTAAGGCTCACCTCGGCCGGACAGCAAGTGGCCAGCCGGCTGGGCGCCGCCCGCGAGGCGGGCATTGACCGGCTGGTAACTGAGTGGAAGCCCGACCAGGTCCCGGAGTTGCGCCAGCTGATCGGGCACATCACGACCACGCTGGTCGCCACCGACACCGCACCCGAGCATGACGCGGACGCCGCCCCCGCCGCCTCCGGGAGATGACCCGGGCTGCCGCCTCGCCGCTGAGGAATCACTCAGGCGGCCGGGTCGCGCCGCCCTCCGGCTGCGGCGCTCCTCGCCCGCTCGGGTAAATTCGGGGCTGGCGGGAAGGATGCTGCATGGCCATCGTGGCGCTGGTGCTCTGGATGTTGACCGCGGGGGCCGGGTTTTACCTGCTGGTGACCAGCAACCTCGGGCGCGCCCGTCCCGCCGTCCCAGCACCCTCCACCTCGGAACCCACCGTTGCAGAATCCGCGGTTGCAGAACCCGCTGCCGCCACCCAGGCCTCACGCCGGGAGATGCGGCACGCGGCTCGGGATCGGTGGGACCCGCCTTCGCTGACCGCGGCCAAGAGCGCGCCGATAGTCCCCGGGGCGCGGTCGCTGCTTGAGTTCGCCCACCCGGCCTGCGCCATCATCGGGCTGGCGTTCTGGCTGGGCTTCACGCTGGTCCACAACCGGGCGCTGGGCTGGATCGCGTTCGGGCTGATAGCGGTCACGGCTTGCCTGGGCCTGACCTGGCTCCGGGCTAACGTTCGCGCCGCTCGGCACGGTCCCGCGGACCCGTCGGCGCCGCGCTTCGACGGCCGCCTCGTGATCCTGCACGGCAGTGCCGCCGCCCTGACCATCGCTTTGGCCGCGCTCAGCGCCCTGGTCGCGCGAGGCTAGTCGGCTGCGCGCACGCTGGCGGCCAGTGCCCGCGGCGCCTGCACGGTTGGGAGGAGACAAGCGATCATTGAGCCGGGAGCGTTGGCGATGGGTAAGGCTCATGATCGGGCGGCGGCCGCGTGCACTGGCCACTGCCTAGAACTACGACCGGCCGCCCGGCCCGGCTCACCCGCCGCCAGGCACGTAATCAGCAGGTAAGAACTAGCTCCTCGACGCTGCAGGTCCACCGGGTTCCGGCTGGGTACGATCGTCCCCGGAGTATGGCCGGGCAAAGGGACTTCGGACGTGAACGATGCGCGCGGTGACCAGAAAGGCTTGAGCAGGCGCAAGGCGCTGACCGTGCTCGGCGTCGGCGCCTTGGCCGCCGAGCAG
Source organism: Streptosporangiaceae bacterium (assembly GCA_030045295.1). The sequence continues at coordinate 56 of JASIGD010000565.1, read as the reverse complement.
GCGCTGCTGGCCGGTGCCCCGGCCGGTCCCGCCGCGGGTCCTCCCGGCCTGGGCCT
>JASIGD010000564.1 GCA_030045295.1 Streptosporangiaceae bacterium | reverse complement strand
GACTCCGACGGCTACTTCTACATCGTGGACAGGAAGAAGGACCTGATCATCCGAGGCGGCTACAACGTCTACCCGCGGGAGATCGAGGAAGTGCTGTACGAGCATCCCGCCGTCGCCGAGGCCGCCGTGATCGGCCTGCCGCACCCGTCCCTGGGCGAGGAAGTCGGCGCCGCGGTGGCGCTCAAGCCGGGCGCCGTCATCACCCCCGAGGAGCTGCGCGACTACGTCAAGAGCCAGGTCGCGGCCTACAAGTACCCGCGGCACGTGTGGATCGCCGACGCGCTGCCCAAGGGTCCGACCGGCAAGATCCAGAAGCGGGATATCGTCGTCCCGGCCGACCTGACCGCGCCCTGAGGCGGCCGCTGCTCGCTCCTCCCGGCACCGGCCAGGGCACCAGGGCGAGCGGCCGGCGGTCGGCCCGCTTACTGCCGGCACGGAATAGGCATTGCCTCTGGCCGGGGCGTACGTTACAGCCATGTGGCCCATCGACCGGCCGCCGCAGTGGGTGAACCGCGGCCGGGAGCTCGCAGCCCTCAGTGCTGGCGTCGAGGCTCTCCGCCGCGGCGGGGGTACCGCGGTCTGGGTCGAGGGTGAGCCTGGCATCGGCAAGTCGTCCCTGGTCGCCGAGGCGCTGGCGGGAGTGAGCGAGCTGGGCTGGGACGTCGGGTGGGGCATGGCCGACCAGCTCGCCGAACGGCTGCCGCTGAGCGTGATCCAGGACTGCCTGCAGGTCCGGCTTGGTTCGCCCGACCCGCGCCGCGCGCAGGCCGCCAGCCTGCTGCGCAGCCAGCGGCTCGGGCTGTTTGCCGACGGCGACGCGGCGGTTTCCAGCGTGGAGGTCTTGATGGCGCTGGCGGACGAGCTGTGCGCGGCCGCCCCGACGGTGATGGTCGTCGACGACCTGCAGTGGGCCGATGACGCATCGCTGCTCGTCTGGCACCAGCTCGCCGCCTCTGTTGATCAGCTGCGGCTGCTCCTGATCGCGACGTGCCGGTCGGATCCGCGCCGGCCGGAGGTGCAGCAGGTGCGCGCGGCCCTGGCCCGCCGCGGCGGTGCCGTCGTCACCCTCGGGCCGCTGCCCGAAACCGACGTGGCCGCCCTGGTGACGGGAATGCTCGGAACGCTACCGGGGGGTGCGCTGCGCCAGCTGACCGATCAGGCCGCTGGTAATCCCCTGTACCTGCGCGAACTGGTCGACGCCCTGGCGCGCGAGCGGATGCAGCCTGGTCCCGCCGGCGACGGCCCCGCAGCCCAGGAACAACTGCCGGTGTCGCTGGCGGCCGTGCTGAACGACCGGCTCAGCTCTGTCTCGGCCGAGACGGCGCAGATCCTGCGGACTGCCGCTCTGCTCGGCGCCAAGTTCACGGTCACCGACCTGGCCGTGCTGCTGCGCAGGCCGGTGTCCGAACTGGCGGCGGGCCTGCAGGAGGCGGTAACGGGCCGCATCCTGGTCGGCTCGGGTTCCGAACTGGCGTTCCGGCATCAGCTGATCCGCCAGGCGCTGTACGAGAGCATGCCGACAGCACTTCGCACGGCGCTGCACGCCGAGGCAGCGCGCGAGCTCGCGGCCACGGATGCGGACGCCCTGAGCGTGGCGCAGCAGCTTTTCGAGGCGAGACAGCCGGGTGAGGACTGGTCCCGAGACTGGCTCCTGCAGGCTGCGCCCGCGCTGACCACGCAGGCACCGCAGCTGGCGGCCGACTTGCTGCGGCGCGAACTGGACAAGGCCCCCAGCGGCGGCGAAGCCTGGGACGGGCTGATGGCCAGCCTGGTACGAGCCTTCCTCGCCGTCGGCTCCTACGACGAGGCGGCCCGGCGGGCCACAGCGGCGCTGCCGGTGATGACCGACCCGGCGCGGCGGGCTGAGACGTACTCGGTCCTCGCGCGCGCCCAGGTCAGTGCGGGCCGCAGCGACGAGGCGACCATCACCATGCAGCAGGCTCTGGCCTCGCCCGGCCTGCCCCGCACCTGGCAGGCTCGCATGCTGGCCTTCCTGGCGATGCTCGAGCGGGCCGACACCGGCGAGCTGCGCACGGCGGATGAGACGGCCCGGCAGGCCCTCACCTTGGCCGAGGAGGCCGGCGACCCGTTCGCGACCGCCCACGCCCTGACCGACCTGTGGCTGAGCCACAGCATCAGGCGCGACCATGCCGCCGCGCTCGGCTACATCGACCAGGCCCTGCGCGTGCTCGGCGACGATCCCGGCTACGCGGACCTGCGCTCGTTCGCCATCGACGACCGCGTCTTCACCCTGCAAAACCTGGACCGCTGGCCGGAAGCGGAGATTACCCTCGGGCAGGCCCGCGAGTCGGCCCAGCGGAGCGGCGGTCCCGACCGCACGACCTGGGTCACCGCGGCGGTGCTGCGGTACTGGCTCGGCCAGTGGGACGACGCGCTGGCCGAGCTGAGCTCGGATGAGGACGATGCTCCCGGGCTCACGTACACCTTTTTGCGCGAGCGCTGGCCAGCGCTGCTCGTCCACGGCGTGACCGCGCTCATCGCCGGGCGCCGGGACCAGCGTACGACGGCCGATCAGCATCTCCGCGCGGGCCTGGCTCTCCCCGTCCTGACGGTTCCTGACCGGGAGAACCGGGACTTTCTCGTCGCCGCGCACGCCGTGGCGCTGGAACAGCGCGGCGAGACACGGCAGGCCGTGCAGGTGCTGGCCGCGATCTTGCCCCGGCGCGACGGCGAGATGACCCTGATCCACCAGTGGCTGCCGGACCTCGTGCGGCTCGCGATCGCCGCCGACGACCGCCGGACCGCGCAGACCGCGGCGCAGGCCTGCCAGCAGGAGGCCGCGGCGGAAACCCAGCCGGCCCGGGCGGCCGCGGCGAGCTGGCGGTGCAGAGGACTCCTCAAATCTGATCCGGGTCCGCTCCAGGACGCCGTCGCCCACTACCGGACGGTCGGGCCGGCCGCGGAGTTGCCTGCCGCGCTTGAGGACCTGGCCGCCGTGCTGGCCGCGCGCGGCCAGCACGAAGAGGCCAGGGCCGCGCTGAACGAGGCCGTCGACTCGTACGAGGACCTAGATGCCCGCTGGGACATCCGCCGGGCCGACAGCCGGCTTCGCCCCTACGGCATCAGGCGCGGCGTCCGCGGGCCGCGCAGGCAGCGGGCCGCCTCCGGCTGGGAGGCGCTCACGCCGACCGAGGTCAAGATCGCCTCCCTGGTCGCCAGGGGCGACTCGACGTCGGAGATCGCTCGCGGCATGTTCTTGTCCCGGCGCACCGTACAGACTTATATCTCGCACATCCTGGCCAAGCTCGGCGCCAAGAGCCGGGTGGAGATCGTCCGCGAAGCGCTGCGCAACGGCGTCTCACCGTAACG
>JASIGD010000563.1 GCA_030045295.1 Streptosporangiaceae bacterium | reverse complement strand
GCGACCGGGTACAGGCTGTACCGGCCCAGGCTGGCCAGCGCCTCGCCGACCATCGCTTCCTTGCTTGCCTTCAGGGCCTCGAGCTCGGCCCGGACGGCCGCGAGCCGCTCGGCCGGGTCGGCGACGTGGACGGGGAGATCCGCCAGGACGGCGGACACCCGGTTGTCGTAGATGCTCTCCTCACCGGGGGCCCGGACAGACACCGGGACCAGCGAGCGGACCATGTGCGGTCCGGGTTGCTCGCCGCGGGCCAGCAGGAGCTCCCGGAAGCCGCCGCTGATCGCGGCCAGGACCGCGTCGTTCACGGTGCCGCCGAGCTCGCGCTTGATCGTCTTGACGTCATCCAGAGACGCCCGGGCCCACGTGTAGCGCCGACCCTGGCCGATCGGCCCGCTCAGCGACGACTCTTGGGGCGACCGCAAACCTGGCGTCAGCTTGGCCACGGCCCGGACCGTGTCGGTGGCCTGATGGATCGCGTTGCCCGGCTTAAGCGCCGCGCTGGTCAGCGCCAGAGCGTCCCGGGCCGGAAGCGCGACGTTGCGCAGGGCGGCCTGAGCGGCCAGCTCGAAAGGTGACGGCTCGGCCGCTACGGTACGGTCGTCCGGGGCGGGCGGCGAGGGTTCGGGCGAGAAGTCGAAGATCACACGGTACAGGTCAGTACCGGAGACCCCGTCCACCATGCAATGGTGCACCTTGGAGATCAGCGCCCAGCGGCCCTGGGCGAGTCCTTCGATGACCCAGTACTCCCACAAGGGGCGCTCGCGGTCCAGCCGCTGGGACATCACCCGCGCCATCAACTCGGCGAGCTGCTGATCCCCTCCCGGCGCCGGCAGGGCGACCCGCCGGACGTGATACCCCAGATCGAAGTGGGGGTCGTCCGCCCAGACCGGAGGTCCGAGACGGAACGGTACGGTCCGAAGCTTCTGGCGGTAGCGGGGCACCAGCGGCAACCGCCCGGCCAAGTAGGCCAGAAACTCATCATGGGTGGGAGGCGGCCCCTCGAACACGGCGATTGACGCGATCGCCATCGACGTGTGCTGGTCCTCGTCCTCAGCGTCGATGAACACGGCATCTAGCGGGCTCAGCTTGTCCATGACGCCCCCTTTCCGCGTGACCTCGAACCGTGCCCGGCCTGTCAGGCAGGCGGCGGTGAAAATCTCTTTCACCGCGGATCGTAAGCGGCGCGGATTCCGGCTGTCCCCGGTCGATCGTCCCGTGTACTGGGACTTTCGGCCCTCGGTGCCAGGTGGCTGTGCCCGTCGTCGCCGCTCACCGTGCCTTGTCTCGCTCACCTAGGGTCCTAAGTCCATGGCGGCTGGGCTGAACGCCCGTAGCCGTGGTCGGATATCAGCGCGATGCTCGGAACTGATGGCCTGCCGGACCAGCCTGCAGCTGGTCGGCGTGAGCATGACCTGCCAGGTCAGCATCGGGAAAGGACCGGGCCGTGAGCTTTAACCTTGCCGTCATTCTGGCCGAGACCGCGACGTCGGCGCCGGACCGGCCGGCGGCGGTGTTCGACGGCGGCCAGCTCAGCTACCGGCAGCTGGACCAGGCGTCGGACCGGCTGGCCGCCTCCTTGCGGGCGGCCGGGATTAGGCCTGGCGACCCCGTCGCGCTGCAGCTGCCCAACGTCCCGCAGTTCCTGGTCTCCTACTTCGGGATCCTCAAGGCAGGCGGCATCGTGGTGCCGCTCAACGTCCTGCTCAAGGCGCCGGAAGTGGGCTTCCACCTCGGCGACAGCGGAGCCCGGATCCTGATCACCTGGGAAGGAATCCTGGCCGAGGCGGCCAAGGGCGCCGAAGCGGCCGGGCTCGACCGGGTCTACGCCGTCGGACACGCGGGCGATTCTGGGGGCGTGGTCCCCTTCGAACGTCTGCTGGCCGCCGACGTGCCGCGCGGCGAGATGGCCGCCCGGGAGCCGACCGATACGGCCGTCATCGTTTATACCTCGGGGACCACGGGACGGCCCAAGGGCGCCGAGCTGACGCATCTTCAGCTGTACATGAACGCCGATATCCCCGGCCGCCTGTTCGGCGTCAGGCCCGATGACATCGTGCTCACCGTCCTGCCGCTGTTTCACGTGTTCGGCCTGTCCAGCATCCTGGACATCTGCGTGCGGTTCGGCTGCACGATGTCGCTGGTGCCGCGGTTCAGCCCGGCCGCGGTGCTGGCGGCGATCCAGCGGGACCGGATCACGATCTTCGAGGGCGTGCCCACCATGTTCGCCGACGTGCTGTCCTGCCCGGACCTGGACGCCTACGACCTGTCCTCGCTGCGGATCGCCATCTCCGGCGGGGCGTCCATCCCCGCGCCGGTCCTGGACGCGTTCGAGGAGCGCTTCGGGCTGGTCATCCTGGAGGGCTACGGGCTGACCGAGACCGCGTCGACGACGACCTTCAACGTCAGCGCCGGGGAGCGCCGCGCGTACAGCGTAGGCAAGCCCATCTGGGGGACGCAGACCCAGGTCTGGGATGACCGGGGCCGGCCGCTGCCGCCGGGCCCGGAGCACGTGGGCGAGATCGTCACCCGCGGCCTGCACGTGATGAAGGGCTACCTGCACAACCCCGAGGCGACCGCCGGCACGTTCACCGGCGACTGGCTGCGCACCGGCGACCTCGGCTATTTCGACGAGGACGGGTTCTTGTTCATCGTCAGCCGCAAGAAGGAGCTCATCATCCGCGGCGGGTACAACGTGTACCCGAGCGAGATCGAGAACGTGCTGCACGCCCACCCGGCGATCGCCGAGGCGGCCGTGGTCGGCATCCCCGACGAGCGGCTCGGCGAGGAAGTCATGGCGGCGGTGATCGTCCGGCCCGCGGTGAACCTGCTGGAGGCGGACCTGGACGCCTACTGCCGGGAGCGCCTGGCCGCGTACAAGTGTCC
>JASIGD010000562.1 GCA_030045295.1 Streptosporangiaceae bacterium | reverse complement strand
CGGCCGGCCCGGTCCGTGTCGCCGAGACCAACCGGGAGCGGATCTCGCGGCGGCAGGTCGACAAGTTCGCCGAACGCCGCGCCCAACTGGCCGATGCCGCGCTGCAGACGCTGGCCGAGCTCGGGTACGCCCGGACGAGCCTGCGCGAGATCGCGCAGAACTCCGAGTTCTCCCACGGCGTGCTGCACTACTACTTCAGCGACAAGCAGGACCTGCTCACCCACTGCGTGCGCCAGTACGAGGCCGCCTGCGTCACCCGCTACGACGAGATCGTCGCCACCGCGGGCTCGGCCGAGGAACTCAAGAGTGAATTCAGTGCCGCGATGGCGGAGACGCTGCGTACCGACGCGCCGATGCACCGGCTCTGGTACGACCTGCGCAACCAGAGCCTGTTCGAGGAGTCGTTCCGCGCCGATGTGCTGGAAATAGATCAGCGCCGCGAGGAGATGATCTGGCGCGTCCTGTCCCGCTACGCCGAGTTCGCCGGGATTGCCGTGGCGCTGGACCCGGGTGCCGCCTACGCCATCCTCGACGGGCTGTTCCAGCGGGCGCTGCTGCACCACCTGGCCGGGCGGCGCGATGCCGCCGAGGACCTTCGGACCAACGTGATACGCGTGCTGGACACCCTCGAAGCCCGGGGGCGCCAAGCCGGGTCGCCGACGGCGGGGTGACCCGCCGGCGGGCGGCTGCTGGAACCCGGTAGAGGTTTTGCCGCCGCCGTGCGACTTAGCTGCGTGATTCTTCCCGGTCCCCCGGTGATACGGGCTGCCTTCGAGTACCTTTACCGCCATGACCAGTGCGGCTGGATAGCCGAGCGCGGCGGGCAGGTCCGGTTTTCTCGCGGGGAGGTGGGCGGTGCGTGAGGAGAGGATCTCACCGCGCGACGCCCAGGAACTCCACGCGTGTTTCAAGGCCCATGCCCGTGAGCTGTTCGGGCACGCCTACACGGTGGTACGCGGGGACCGGCAGATGGCCGAGGATCTGGTCCAGGCGGCCTTTGAGGCGGCGGGCCGGGTCTGGCCGGACCTGCGGTGCCTGGCCGAGGAGCAGCGCCGTAACTGGCTGAAGAGAACGCTGACCTATATCGCGGTGAGCGGCTTCCGGCGCGAAGCGGCGTTCCGCGACCGGCTGCCACGGATCGAGATCCGCTACAGGACAAGTCAGGTCGACCCTCTCGAGCACGCCTTTTCAGCGATCACGCTGGAACGATGCTGGCGGATCATCAAGGGCCTGCCGGAAAAGCAGTACGCGGTCGCGCTGTTGCGCTGGCAGCTGGACATGAAAGAAGCCGAGATCGCCACGGTCCTCGACATGGCCGAGAACACGGTGAGCACACACCTGTACCGGGCGCGATGCAAGCTGATTGCGCAACTCGGGCCGGACCACCCGTTCGCTGGTGACGACCCCAACGGAGCCTGGTCATGAGGGGCGGCCGCGAGACCGGCAACTCGCACGAGAACGTGCTGCTCTCCCGCCTGTACGAGCAAGTCACCGAGATGCATCAGCGTCGGTTGGCGGCCGGGTACGACCTTGCGTCCGCCCTGGACCAGTACCGGACTTGGCTAACCGCAAACGCCGAGAGCTCCGTACCGGAAGCTGCCGGGAGGGCCGGCAAACTCGTGGCGGTGCCGGCCGCCTCGGGCGTGACCGACACGGCCCCCGGGCATCCCGACCTCGAGGAGAATCAGGCCTTGCCGGTGACCGCGGCCGGGCCGCTGCCCGCTGGCGGCGGGTTCGTGCCCGATGCCTTCCTGGCCTCCTCGCCGACACGCATGGAGTGGAGCGCGGACCACGGGGTCATCGAGCTGTACTCCGTGCACTACCGGACGCTGGTACGACTGGCCGCCATGCTCGTCCGGGACGTTCCCACCGCCGAGGAAGTGGTCCAGGACGCGTTCATCGCGATGCACGGAGGATGGCACCGGCTGAAAGACACCGAGAAGGCCCTCGCTTACCTGCGGCAGGCCGTGGTGAACAAATCCCGTTCCGTCCTGCGCCATCGGATGGTGGTGGAAAAGAACCTGCAGCAGGCGCCGCCGGACATGCCGAGCGCCGAACACGGAGCCTTCGTCCTGCTGGAGCGCTCTGAGGTGGTCGCCGCGCTCCGCGATCTACCCGAACGCCAGCGTGAAGCGATCGTCCTGCGCTATTACGCGGACCTGTCCGAGGCCGAGATAGCGGCCATGATGGGGATCAGCCGCGGGGCTGTGAAGAGCCATACCGCACGCGGTATGGCTGCCCTTCGCACGGCACTGGAGCACGAGTGATGGCGAGGACCAGGTACGGCCCCGAAGGCACCCCAGCGTGGTGGCACGACTTTGCCGGGTTCGTACGCCACGCCCTGCACGCGGCCGTCGATCAGGTAGAGCCGCAGGCAGACGGCCTGGAATCGATCCGCGCGAGGATTCCGGCGCGACCGGCCCTGGGCAGCGGCGAGGTAACGCGGCGGCGCCGTCCCCGGCGCCGGGCCAGGCGTGGCGCGCGTCGGCGCGGGCCGGGCACTGGCGGCCAACGCCCCTAAGCGGACCTTCGACCGGCTCAGCCCGATCCGGGACTCAGGACGTCGGTGCCGCCGGCCTCTTGCCCGAGCTCGTCGGTGCCGCCGGCTTCCTGGCCCAGGACGTCGGTGCCGCCGGCCTCGGATCCGAGCACATCGGAGCCCGCCGGCTGCGGCTCATCCATGGCGGGTTGGTTTGGTGCCATCGTGACCTCCTGCGGGTTGCTCAGTCACAGTCTTCACCATAGGCGGCAGGGCGTCACGGCCGGCTGCCGCATGGGGCCTGTGGGGGCTTCGGGATCTTTGGGGTTTCGGGTCCGGCGCGGGCGAGCGGGTGCCGGGGGCAAGCACCACGGCCCGTTCGGGATAATGTCCTTCGAGATGACCGCGCGGCACCTTCCTCGGCACCGGAGCGGGACCGGGCCGCCGGGAATGTTGCGGCCACGTCATGAATTTAGTATGGGCATCATGGCATGGCTCGCTGTAGGCCTGGAGGCGGAAGCTCGTTGACCACGCAGGATGAAACGATCCGCACCGCGATCGTCACCGTCGACGACGACCCGAGCGTGTCCCGCGCGGTAGCGCGCGACCTGCGGCGCAGGTACGGCGAGCGGTACCGGATCGTACGGGCCGAGTCGGCGGCGGCGGCGCTGGACGCGCTGCGGCAGATGAAGCTGCGGGGCGACCTGGTCGCGGTGATCCTGGCCGACTACCGGATGCCGGAACTGAACGGGATCGAGTTCCTCGAGCAGGCGATGGACATCTACCCCGGCGCGCGGCGGGTACTGCTGACCGCGTACGCCGACACCGGCGCGGCGATCGACGCGATCAACGTCGTCGACCTGGACCACTATCTGCTCAAGCCGTGGGACCCGCCGGAGGAAAAGCTCTACCCGGTGGTCGACGCGCTGCTGGACGCGTGGCTCAATTCGGATCACCGGCCGGTACCGGAGACCAAGGTCGTCGGGCACCGCTGGTCGGCGCGCTGCTCGGCGGTACGCGAGTTCCTGGCCCGCAACCAGGTGCCGTACCGGTGGTACAACTCCGACGAGCCGGAAGGGGAGCGGTTGCTCGCGGCCGCCGGGGCGGACGGGCACACGCTGCCCCTGGTGATCACGCCGGACGGGGAACCGCTGATCGAGCCCACCGACGCCGAGCTGGCTTCCCGGGTCGGGCTGGCCACCACGCCGTCGAAGGACTTCTACGACCTCATCGTGATCGGCGGCGGGCCCGCCGGGCTGGGGGCCGCGGTGTACGGCGCCTCGGAGGGGCTGCGGACCGTGCTGGTGGAGCGGCTCGCGACCGGGGGCCAGGCGGGGCAGAGCTCCCGGATCGAGAACTACCTGGGCTTCCCGGATGGGGTGTCGGGTGCGCAGCTGACCGACCGGGCCCGCCGGCAGGCCACCAAGTTCGGCGCCGAGGTGCTGACCACGCGCGACGTGGTCCGCCTGGAAGTCTGCGGCTCGGCCCGGCGGGTCACGTTCGCGGACGGCACGTCCATCGACGCGCACACCGTCATCCTGGCTACCGGCGTGTCCTACCGGCGACTGCAGGCGCCAGGGCTGGACGAGCTGACCGGGAGCGGGGTGTACTACGGGTCCGCGTTGACCGAGACCTCGGCCTGCCTGGGGCAGGACGTGTACATCGTCGGCGGCGCGAACTCGGCCGGGCAGGCCGCGGTGTACCTGGCGCGGCACGCGAAGTCGGTGACGATCCTGGTCCGCGGGTCGTCGCTGGAGCAGTCGATGTCCTACTACCTGATCAAGCAGATCGAGGACATCCCCGGGATCACGGTTCGGACCTGCACCGAGGTCATCGCGGCTGAGGGCGAGGGTCACCTGGAGAGGCTGACGCTGCGCGACACGGCCAACGGCACGACCGAGACCGTCGACGCGCAGTTGCTGTTCCTGTTCATCGGCGCGGCGCCGCTCACCGACTGGTTGGACGGCGTGGTGGAGCGGGATCAAAAGGGGTTCGTGGTGGCGGGCCCGGACCTGTCGGTCGGCACGGAGCGGCCGCGCGGCTGGGAGCTGGACCGGCTGCCGTATCACCTGGAGACGAGCGTTCCCGGGGTGTTCGTGGCCGGGGACGCACGATCCGAGTCGGCCAAGCGGGTCGCCTCCGCGGTCGGGGAGGGCGCGCTGGCCGTCATGTTGGTGCACCGTTACTTGGAGAAGAGATGAGCGAGGCCGTCAGGGCTGATTC
>JASIGD010000561.1 GCA_030045295.1 Streptosporangiaceae bacterium | reverse complement strand
CTCGCCGAAGCTGCCGAAGAGACTGAATAAACACGAGAGACGAGGACATGGCGAACTTTTCCACCGATGACGTCAAGCGGCTTCGCCAGCAGACCGGCGCCGGCATTGTGGACTGCAAGAACGCGCTTCAGCAGGCCGACGGAGACCTGGAGGCCGCGATCGAGCTGCTGCGCCTCAAGGGCGTCAAGGACGCCGGCAAGCGCGCCGCCCGCACGGCGGCCAACGGCCTGGTAACGGCGGAGCTTGACGGACACCAGGCCGGCGTGCTGGTCGAGCTGAACTGCGAGACGGACTTTGTCGCCAAGACGCCCGTGTTCCAGCAGGTGGCCGGCGAGATCGCCGCGGCCGCCCTCAAGGGAGCCGTCACCGACCGGACGGACCTGCTGGCCACGGAGGCCAGGCCGGGAACCACCGTGCAGCAGCTCATCGAGGAGGCGGGCGCGAGCCTCAAGGAGAACCTGGCGCTCGGCCGGTTCGCGCGCCTGGAAGGCGGCTACGTGGACCGATACCTGCACCGGACCGACGCGTCGCTGCCGCCGACCATCGGCGTGCTCATCGCGCTGGACAAGCAGAACCCCGGCGTCGCCAAGGACCTGGCCCAGCAGATCGCCGCGGCGCGGCCGCAGTACCTCACCCGCGGGGACGTCCCGGCCGACGTGGTGGACAGGGAGCGCCGGATCGCCGAGCAGATCACCCGCGACGAGGGCAAGCCGGAGCAGGCCATCGGCAAGATCGTGGACGGCAGGCTGAACGCCTACTTCAAGGACGTCGTGCTGACCGAGCAGGTGTTCGTGAAGGACAACAAGACCACGATCAAGCAGGTCCTGGCGCAAAACGACGTTAGCGTCACCGGCTTCGCCAGGTTCCAGGTCGGCCAGGCCTGACCCATGCCGGAGTCTGGAACTGCGGGGGTGCTGCACCCGAGCTGGACCCGGGTGGTCCTGAAGCTGTCCGGCGGGCTGTTCGCCGGCGCCGAGCCGCTCGGCATCTCGCCGGACGTGGTCGCGCACCTCGCAGCGGAGATCATCGCGGCGGTCAAGGACGGCGTCCAGGTCGCCGCGGTGGTCGGCGGCGGCAACATGTTCCGCGGCGCCGCCCTGGCCGAGCGCGGGATCGACCGGGCCCGCGCCGACTACATGGGGATGCTCAGCACGGTCATCAACTGCCTTGCCCTGCAGGACGTGCTGGAGAAGAACGGCGTGGATACCCGGGTGCAGACCGCGATCACGATGGGCCAGGTAGCGGAGCCCTATATCCCGCGCCGGGCCATCAGGCACCTGGAAAAGGGCCGGGTGGTGATCTTCGGAGCCGGGCTGGGCGCGCCGTACTTCTCCACCGACACCGCGGCCGCGCAGCGGGCCCTGGAGATCGGCGCCGACGCGGTCCTCAAGGGCACCAAGGTGGACGGCGTGTACGACGCCGACCCGCACATCACGCCCGGCGCGGTGCGCTTCGATCGCCTCGACTACGACGAGTACCTCCGCCGCGGGCTGAAGGTGATGGACACCACGGCGGTCAGCCTCTGCATGGACAACAAGATGCCGATCGTGGTATTCGCCCTGATGGGCGAGGGTAACGTGGTCCGGGCCATCCGCGGTGACAAGGTTGGCACGCTGATATGCCGGTCCGACGACTAAGCTCCTTAGGCACTGCGAGTACAACGGAGCCGAACAATGATCGATGACACGCTCCTCGAAGCCGAGGAGAAGATGGACAAGGCGGTCTCGGTCGCCAAGGAGGAGTTCAGCGTCATCCGGACCGGCCGCGCTCACCCGAGCATGTTCCACAAGGTCACGGTCGACTACTACGGGACGCAGACCCCGGTGAACCAGCTCGCCTCGTTCCACGTCCCGGAGCCGAGGATGGTGATCATCCAGCCGTTCGACAAGAACTCGCTGGCGGCGATCGAGCGCGCGATCAGGAACAGCGACCTGGGCGTAAACCCGGCCAACGACGGGACCATCATCAGGATCGTGCTGCCTGAGCTGACCGAAGAGCGCAGGCGCGAGTACATCAAGACCGCGCGGCACAAGGCCGAGGACGGCCGCGTCGCCATCAGGAACATCAGGCGGCACGCCAAGGACACCCTGGACAAGATGATCAAGAACGGCGACGCGCCAGAGGACGACGTGCGCCGGGCCGAGCGCGAACTCGACGACCTCACCCACACCTACGTGGCCCAAGTAGACGAGCTGCTCAAACACAAGGAAGCAGAGCTCCTCGAGGTCTAGGTGGACAGCGCCCAGGACACAGCAGAGCCGACGCCCCGGGCCAGCAGGACAGGGCGCAACCTTCCCGCCGCGATCGGCGTCGGCGTGGTCCTCGGCGGGCTGGTCTTCCTGACGTTGTTCACCGTCAAGGCGACGTTCCTGATCTACGTGGGCGCCGCCTTTGCCGTCGCCCTGGTCGAGCTGGCCGGAGCCCTCGCCGAACGCGACATCCACATCCCCGTGATCCCGGTGGCGGCCGGCGGCGCCGCGATGCTGACCTGCATGTACTGGCTGGGATTCCAGGCCGCGCTGGCGGCGCTCGCGCTGACCATGATCGCGATCTTCGCCTGGCGGCTGCCCGGCGGGGCCTCCGGCTACGTCAAGGACGTGACGGCCGGCGCGTTCGCCGCCGTCTACCTCCCGTTCCTGGCCTCGTTCGTGATCGCCATGCTGGTCCCGGCCGACGGCCCGCGGCGCGTGCTGACCTTCATCATCTTGACGGTCTGCAGCGACATCGGCGGCTACTTCGCCGGGATCACCCTCGGGCGTCATCCGATGGCCCCGGTCATCAGCCCGAAGAAGACCTGGGAGGGCTTCGCGGGCTCGGTCGTGGCCTGCCTGGTCGCGGGGGCGCTCTGCCTGCCCCTGCTGCTGCACGGGCACGCCTGGCAGGGCCTGCTGACCGGGGCGGCCGCGGTACTCGCGGCGACCCTCGGCGACCTGACCGAATCGATGATCAAGCGCGACCTTGACATCAAGGACATGGGCAAGGTGCTGCCCGGTCACGGCGGGCTCCTGGACCGGGTCGACTCGCTCCTGGTCGTCGCTCCAGTAGTGTGGCTCCTCCTCTACGTGTTCATCCCGGCCCACTAGCCCTGGCCGACGACCCAGCTCTGGTGCCGCGCGGCGAGCCGGTCAACCAGGCTGGCCGACCCGTGGTCCTTGGCCAGCAGCCGGTCTCGTTCCGTTATCGGGACGATCCACAGCCACCGCACCGGATCCCCGCCGAACGCGAAACCCGACAGGTCCGGCGGCTCGGGCCCGGGCAGCGAGCCGGGGGAGTCGAGCAGCAGTACGGCGCCGTAGCCTTCCTTCCCCCCGCCGAGCGGGAACGTCGCGGCCTCGTGGTACCAGCGCACGCTGTGGCCGGGGCCGAACCAGGTGACGGCGTGCCACGGGTAGGTCGCGAGCCACAAGAACACCCGGGCCGCCTGCGCGCTGGGTAGCGTGGTCGCCACCGCCAGCTCGATCCTTGCGTACTCGCTCGGGTCGTCGAGAACCTGCTCGACCACGGGCATCCGCTGGCAGCTCATGCCCACCGTGGACAGGACCGTATAGGGACGCC
>JASIGD010000073.1 GCA_030045295.1 Streptosporangiaceae bacterium | reverse complement strand
GCCGAGCGTGCCCTCCGGCGCAAAACGCGAGTGGGTCCCGTCAGCTGACGGGACCCACTCGGGCTAGCAGTGCGCCGGGCTCAGTGGTGCAGCCCGGTGTCCGGCAGTTCGTCTACTCCGCTCTGCCTGGCGACCAGGTCGAGCGTCTCTTCGCGCGGTAGGCCGGTGTACATCGCCCAGTAGTAGATGACCAGGCTGAAGATGATCACGATCAGCATGTCCCACCAGAACGGGATCCGGAACGTGTTGATCGGCGGCGCGCCGCCGGTGCCCTTGAGCGGGAACTGGCCCAGCCAGGAGATGATGCCCATGCCGATCAGGTAGGGCAGCAGCCACTGCGCGGACCTCCACTGCAGCGGCGGCCGCTGCGGGTCGAACGCCATCGAGATCCCGATCAGGATGTAGCCGATCACCAGGCACACGCCGAGCTTCCACACGATGACAAAGCCCGACCAGTAGATCAGCATGCTGCAGATGCAGAATCCGAGCGGCGACAGCACCGCGGCGGCCGGGACCGAGTAGGGCCGCTCCGCGTCAGGGAGCTTCCTGCGGAACGCACCCAGGGACAGCGGCGCGCCCGCGTACATGAGCACGCTCGCGCTGGTGACCAGGCCGACCAGGGACTGCCAGCTCGGGAACGGCAGCAGGAAGAACAGGCCGAACACGAACGCCATGATCAAGCTGAACCACGGCACGCCGTTGCTGTTGACCGCCTGGAAGATCTGCGGGAAGTACCTGTTCCTGGCCAGGCCGTAACCGACCCGCGAGGTGGAGGTCTGGTAGATCAGGCCGGTGCCGAACGGGGAGATGAACGCGTCGATGCGCAGGATCGTCGCCCAGAAGCCGAGCCCGGCCAGAGCGGCCACCGCGGCGAACGGCCCGGCGACGATGGTCGGGTTGGTGATCCCGCTGAACCCCTTGGTGATCTGGTCCGGAGCCATCGCGCCGATGAACACGACCTGGAGCAGGATGTAGATCGCCGTGCCGAGCAGGCACGCGATGATGATCGCCCGCGGCAGGTTGCGCTGCGGGTTCTTGACCTCGCCCGCGAGCTGGTCGGCCTGCTCGAAGCCGAGGTAGGCAAACACGATGCCCGCGCTGGGGATGGCGGCGAACACCGCCTTGATGCCGTTCGGCATGAACCCGCCGGGAGGACTGAAGTTGCCGGAGTGCCACTGCGTGAGCAGGATGATGATGGTCAGGACCGGGATCGCGACCTTCCACCACGTGATTACGTTGTTGACCCGGGCGAACAGCCCCACCGCCAGGAAGTTGATCCCGGTGAAGATGGCCATCAGGACGATCGTCGCGATGAACCCTGTCGTGGTGATGTGGCCCTGCGCGTTGATCAGGCTGTGCCAGTAGTACGACCCGTACGTCATCACCGCGAAGCACTCGACCGGCGCGACGGTGACCGCCTGCAGCCAGGAAAAGAAGCCGAACGAGATGCCCGCCACGCTGCCGTACGCCAGGTGCGGGAACCTGGCCGTCCCGCCCGCGATGGGGTACATCCCGCCGAGCTCGGCGTGCAGCAGCGCCAGCACGACAACGCATGCCCCCCCGATGAGCCAGCCGTAGAGGGCCGCGGGTCCGGCCGCTTGGGCAGCTAGGAACGCGCCAAACAGCCACCCCGAGCCGATAATCGAGGTCTCCGATGCCCAGGTGGCACCGATAAGCCCGATTTCCCGCCGCAGGCCGACATCAGCCGGCCTGGATTCGGCGGCAGTCCCAGATTCAGATGCCATAATCGATCTCTTTCCCGATCGTGCCCCGGAGGGCTAGCCACCCCGCGGTGCGAGGTCCCCGCCCCGAACGGGCCAGCGACTCGTATGCGTCGAGTGAGATCATCGTAGGGATCATCGTGATTGCTGAGAAGTGTTAACTCGGATTCGTTTTGATAACGCAGGTCAGGCCCTGTTCGCGTGTTAAAAGAAGATGCCCTGGACCTGGGGCCGTGATCACGCGCACAGGTCCTTGGAATAACACGACGTCACCGATTAACTTCTTGTTCACATCCCCCTTGTGAATCACTTCACAAAACCGACGCCCACTATATGGTCGGCCTCAATACCCTAGCCCTGGATCATAACGCGCTCTACGTCGGCGCGCTGGGAGCCTTGGGGTCCGTGTCGTCTTCACCGCGCTTGCGGGCACGAAAGGCCGAGACGTTGGCCCGGTTCATGCACCGCTCCGAGCAGTACCGCCTGGTATTACTCGTGGAGAGGTCGATGAACACCCCCGGGCAGCCGGCCGCCTGGCACACGCCGAACCTGCCGAGGCCAAGGTCGGTCAGCCGGACGGCCAGGCCGATGACCGCCCCGGCCGCGTACCTGTCCGCGACCGATCCGCTCTCGGTGTAGTGCACGTGCCACGCCTGGCCGTCGTGCCCGGATAGCTGGGGATGGACCGGGTGCTGGATGAGCAGCGCGTTCAGCCGCGCCGCGGCATCCTCTCCGTCGCCGTCCGCGCACGCGACAAAGAAGGCCCGTATCTCCGCGCGAAGACCCCGCAGCGCGTCGAGGTCGTTGCGGCTCATGCCGGTGGACAGGTGCTCCCGGTCGGACACCAGAGCGCGCAGCCCGTCCAGGTTGGCCAGCCGGTCGCCGTCTTCGCCCCCGCCACCGGCCGTGTTCACGAGCCGCACCGCAAGTTCGGCGTAGGAGTTGAGATCCACTGAAGTTCCCTGGCTGGCGTTCCCTAGCTGAGGAAAGCCTAGTGTAATGCCCTGCTGCCGGTACCGAGTATTACACTATCCTCGCCGCCGCCACCACGAGCACTCCCGCTCCCGCCCGCGCCAACCCGTCAACCCCGCCACGAGCGCCCCGTCCGCGCCAATCCCGTCAACCCCGCCACCAGCGCCCCGCCCGCGCCAACCCCGTCAACCCCGCCACCAGCGCCCCGCCCGCGCCAACCCCGCTACCAGCGCCCCGCCCGCGCCCCCTACGGACCGCCGCGGCCCCCTCCGTGCCTCCCTGCCCGGCTGCCCTCCGTGCGCCCCGCCAGGCGGTCTCGGTACTGTGTTGCTTGTGTTTGCCGTGACTGCT
>JASIGD010000560.1 GCA_030045295.1 Streptosporangiaceae bacterium | reverse complement strand
TCGGGTCCCGCCGCGACCGCGAGCGCGGAGCCGTCGCCGCATCCCAGGTCGATGATCACCGCGGGTCCGGCCCGGCCGCGCAACGTCTCGGCCAGCATCCGGGCCTGGCGCCGGGCGCGGTCCGGGCCGGAGCTGAGCGGGACGCCGGCACGCTCGTAGAACTCCCGGAGCGGGTTGCCCGACGCCGGAGCGGTCACCGCCATGACGGCTCCTTCCGCGCCCGACGGCCCCCTTGCTTAACGGCCCGCTTCATAGCCTCGTCGGCGACCGCGGCGAAGCCCTCGACCGCGGCCGACCAGTGCAGCTGCAGCGCCCGGGTCCGCGCGGCCCGGCCGAGCGCCTCGCGTCGCCGTCCGTCGATCGCCAGCGAGGCCCAGGCCGAGGCGAACTGGCCCTCGGTCCGCACCAGCATCCCGGTCTCGCCGTGCACTACCGAGTCACGCAGCCCCGGCACGTCGAAGGCTATCGCGGGGGTGCCGCGGATCGCCGCCTCGGATACCACGATGCCCCAGCCCTCGATCAGCGCCGGGTGCATCAACAGCCACGCCGAGCACAGCAGCCGGTGTTTCTCCTGCTCCGATACCCGCCCGGTGAACACCACGCCGGACCCGGCCAGCGCCTCCAGCCGCGCTCGCTCCGGTCCGTCCCCAGCGATCACCAGGTTCCCGCCGACCACCTGCCGTACCCGGTCCCACAGGCGCAGCAGCAGGTCGAGGCGCTTGTAGTCGGTGAGCCGACCGAGCGCGAGGAACAGCGGGTCCGGCGATCGCGGCGTCAGCGGGTCGGGCTGCACGACGCCGTTGCAGATCTGCCGGATCCGGTCCGCGCCGACTCCCATCCGCTCCAGCGACTCCGCGGTCGAGGGGGACACGGTGAGGAACAAGTTCCTACGGTGCACCCAGGGCATGACCGTGTTCTCGATGCGCCGGCCGACGGTGGAGACCGGCGGGCGGAACCGGATCGGCCACAACTCGGTGTGCGCGTGGTTCACCAGGCAGATCACTGGTCGCCTGGTCCATAGCGGCACCAGGAAGGGCATCCCGTTGCAGACCTCGACTATCAAGTCGGCGGTCCTGAAGTTCCGCAGGTAAGCGAAGGGCGCGCGGACGAACTGGGAGTAGGTGCCGCCGTTGCGCTTCACGTGGTACGGCCGCTCGGCCACCGGCCCGCCGCACAGCAGCGTCACCCGGTAGCCGCGGGTCAGTATGCCGGACGCCAGCTGGTCGACCAGCACCTCAGATCCCCCGGCCAGCCGGTTGGCCAGATCCCGCCACGCGATGAACAAGATGCTGCGCGGGGCTCCGGGAGGCAGCTCCCCCCGGCCAGCGGAACCGGCCCGGACACCGCCGATCGTCTCCGCGGGCAAAGCGCCTGGATCGTCGTTCATATCGTGGCTCCAGGTCGCTGGCTGACGCTCAGAAACCGCGTTACCAGTAGCCAGGTCGTGGTCTGGGGTGTGAAGATTGCAGCATTATTCGGTGGTTACCAGCCGGTAGTCAAGGCACCGGCGGGTACCGGAACAGCGGGCGTCATCACGCCGGCGGGGCCGACCACTCCGCGCCGGCGCCGTCACGGCCGGAAATGGCTGCGCCTCGGTTACCGGCGCCCCGGCACCCGCTACCATACATGACGCTAACTGCTCTGCTGCCAGGCGAGTATCGAGGACCCCGCATGAGCCTGCTGGCACCGATTCGCCGTCACCGCGTCGATCAGGCGGGGCGCTCCGGCGTGCTCCGGTCGGTCCGGTTGTTCCGCTTGTTCCTGGCCGAACAGACCGACCCGGACACGTTCTACGCGAGCCTCGCCGAGGACGCCGTAAGACAGGTCGCCGAGCACGGTGAGCTGGGTGGCCGGACGGTGGTGGACGTCGGCGGCGGGGGCGGCTGGTTCACCGCCGCGTTCCGGGCCCGCGGCGCGAACTGCTACCTGTTCGAACCCGACCCCGCCGAACTGCACTTCAGGACCGCCGCGCCGGTCGGCGCGGTGGTCGCGGACGGCTACTGGCTGCCGGTCCGCGACGGCGGCGCCGACGTGACGTTCTCCTCGAACGTGCTCGAGCATGTCCCCGATCCGATCGGGCTGATCGAGGAGATGATCCGCGTTACCCGGCCGGGCGGGCTGGTGTACGTGTCCTTCTGCAACTGGTACTCGCCGTGGGGCGGGCACGAGATGTCACCCTGGCATTATCTGGGCCCGGGATACGCCGAGCGCCGGTACGTCAGGCGGCACCGGCACGAGCCCAAGCACGAGTGCGGCGTCAACCTGTTCCCGGTGCACGTCGGGCCGGTGCTGCGGGCGCTGCGGGCCCGCCCGGACGTCAGGATCGTCGAAGCGCGGCCCCGGTACTACCCGCGATGGTGCCGCCTGCTGGTCCGGCTGCCCGGCCTGCGTGAGGTCGCTACCTGGAACCTCATGCTGATCATGAGACGCGTCGGATGACGATCTGGGCCGGCGGAAAGCGGCTCGCCAGCCGGGCGATGCCCGCCGGCGCGGGCGCGCAGGGCAAGGCGACCGCGGACGCGGGCCAGCGCGACGGGACAGCTGGCAGGCCGGCGCGCAGTCCGGTGCTGCGGTGGGCCGTCCTAGTGTGGCTGTGCGCGTTCGGTGTGCTGCTGGCGAACGACCCGGGCCGGATGTTCTTCGACACGAAACTCAGCGTGGACCTGGACCCTTCCGGCTTCTACGCGAGCCTGTGGCACCTGATGGATCCGCTGAACACCTTCGGTGCGCTGAACAACCAGGCGATCGGCTACGCCGTGCCGATGGCCCCGTTCTACCTGGCGGGCCACCTCGCGCACGTGCCGGTCTGGCTCATCGAGCGGCTGTGGCTTTCGCTGATCATCGCGGTCGGCTTCGGCGGGCTGGTCAAGCTGGCGGACTCGCTCGGCATCGGCTCACCGACATCCCGCATCCTGGCCGGGCTGGCGTTCGCGCTTTGGCCGACGTTCACGATCGTGATCGGGTCCACCTCGGCCGCGGCGCTGCCCGGGATGCTCGCCCCGTGGGCCGTGCTGCCGCTCACGGCGGCCGTCCGCGGGCGAGGCGGCGTGGTCGGGCCGGCCGCGCGCTCCGGCGCCGTGGTGCTGTGCATGGGCGGGGTGAACGCCGCCGTGACGATCGACGCGCTGCTGCTGCCGGCCTTGTTCATCCTCACCTACGCCCGCGGGCGGCGGCTGGTGTCGCTGGCCCTGTGCTGGGGTGGCGCGGTGGTGCTGGCCACCGCGTGGTGGGCGCTGCCGCTGCTGCTGCAGGGCAAGTACGCGTTCAACTTCCTGCCCTACGTGGAGCAGGCGTCCACCACGACGGGCACCATGTCGGCCGCCGCGGCGCTGCGCGGGGCCGGCAACTGGACCGCCTACCTCAACCTCGGTACGCCGTGGCTGTCCGCGGGCTGGGCCATGGTAGGCACCCCCATGGCGAT
>JASIGD010000559.1 GCA_030045295.1 Streptosporangiaceae bacterium | reverse complement strand
GGATCGTTGAGGTAGGCCAGGCTGGTGTCGTCGAACTGCAGGTAGGTGCAGCCCAGCGCGGCGAGCCGCTGCACCTCGTCGGCGTAGGCGGCGGCCAGGTCGGCCCAGAAGCCTTCGATGTCGGGGTAGATCGCCGGGTCGAGCATGGCCGGGCCGCCGCGGTAGTGGACCATGTTCGGCGACGGGACGGTCAGCTTGGGCACAGCCGTGGTGACGTGGTCCCGCAGGAACGTGAACGCGTCCGCGAAGATCGTGTCGTCGATGCGGATCTTGCCGTCGACCTGGATCGACGCCGGGGTGAACTCGATGTCCCCGGCCGCGTTGTGGAACTTCACGGCCAGGTGGCCCGGCGCTTTGGAGACGCCGCCGAGCGCGTAGATGAAGTCCATGTGCCAGGAAGCTCGGCGGAACTCGCCGTCGGTGGCGGACTGCAGGCCGACCTCCTCCTGCATCCGGATCGCGGCCGGGATCTCCTGGTCCTCGACCGCGTGCAGGTCCGCCGCCGAGATCCGGCCGGCCGCGAAGTCCTCGCGCGCCTGCAGCAGCCGCGGGGGGCGCAGCAGGCTGCCGACGTGATCGGCGCGGAACGGAGGGCTGGTCCTGCGGGCCATGGCTACCTCTCGGGGGTGGAGGGTGAGGGGCGGGTGGACGTTGAGGGATAGGTCAGGTCGATGGCGTCCTCGGGCACGCCGAGCGCCTGGCCGAGGATACCGCGCATCAGGTCCTTCGGGACCAGGCAGTCGGCGCACGCCTCCGGCGTGGCGGTGATCGTGACCCGGACGCGGTCCCCGGACGCGGCGATCTCCAGGTGGTAGCCGTCAGTGGCGAGACTCGACTTAAGAGCCATGGCCCGTTCGGAATAGTTCATGAAACGACCTCGGCGGGCCGTTCGACGGCGGCGGGAAGCGGCTCGACCGGGGTCGCCGTGCCTGACCACTCACCGAAGATGCGGACCACCATCGAGATCGCCGCGTTCCGCGCGCCGGCCACGACGAGGGGGACGTGCCGCGGCGACGGGAGGATGCGGCTGAAGGTGTCGTCGGCGCTCTGGTCGGGGTCGGCGAAGCGGGCGATGCCGCGCAGGCCGTTCTTTCCCGCCCGGCGCAGGTCGGCGCCGGTGCGGCCGCAGTGCTCGATCAGCCAGGCCTGGACGTCGGCCTTGGCGTAGCCGGCGTCCGCGAGCATCTGCGCGTGCTCGGGGCAGAAGACCAGGCCGGCCGAGGTGTCGCGGAAGATCAGCGAGCCGGTGCGGGAGATCGTGTCGGCGACGTCCCACAGCACCTGCTCCGGATCCGGGGTGTGCCGGTTGTCGACGAACTCGCAGGTGCGCAGCAGCGTCGCGGACACCGCGCTGGTCCCGGCGGGCTGCCCGCCGTCGGTCGCGAACGGCGGCCAGGGGGATTCCTCCTCGTTCTCGGCCAGGCAGATCGACCACCGGCCGGGCAGGCCCTGGGTGGCCTGCTCGAGCACGTGCGGGCGGATGCCGAAGGCGTTGCGGACGATGAGGCCGACGGCGCGGGGAATGGTGGCGTTCGGGCGGAAGCCGGGGCCGAACGCGCCGCCCGCGGTGTTGAACCCGAGCTCGTGCCGGACCGGGCCGTTGACCACGATCAACGGCGCGGGTCCGCTGGTGGACTGCCAGCCGCCGCCGCGGGCGGCGCGCTCGCGCATCAGCGCGTCGAACGCGGCCAGCACCACGGGGAAGTACTCCGGCAGGCAGCCCGCCATCGCCGCGTTGACGGCGGCCAGGTAGACCGTGCAGTTCCGGCCCACCTGCTCGAGCTCGCCGATGACCTCGTCCGGGGCGCGGCTGGTAGTGGCCAGGAACGTGTCGACCAGCGGCTGGGAGGCGGGGACCAGCGGCAGGCCGTCGGACCAGCCCTGCGCGTAGCAGTACTCGATGGCCGCCTGGGCCGCGTCCGGGTCCGGGGGTTCGGTCATGTGGTCAGCAGGGCGACCACGTCGTCGAGGACCCGGGCGGCGCGCTCTTTGACCTGCTCCGGGGTCAGCACGGCCACCGGGTGCGGCGTGGTCGCGTACCGGTAGCCGGGTGCGCCGCGCAGGCCGGCCATGGCGTCGGCGGTGACGCGGAACGCGTCGCTGCAGATCGCCGCGGCGGGCAGCCCGGCGGCCTCGAACGCGATCCCGTCGGCGACGGCGGACGCGCTGCAGGAGCCGCAGTCGCCGATGCCGGTGATGATCACGTCGCAGCCCGCGGTCATCTCCTTGACCAGGTCCTCCGGGGCCGGCGCGGCGAAGTTGACCTTGGTGCGGGCCACCGTGCCGGCGGCGCCGTAGCGCTCGATGAGCAGCCGGCCTACCTCATCGAGGAACGGGGCCGCGTTCTGCTTGGTGTTGACCAGCAGGCCGACCGTCGCGCCGGCCAGGTCGTCGCGGCGGCGCGCGCGGGGAGCCGCGGGCCGGGCGGCAGTCGCGGTCGCGCCGGTGGGATCCAGGATCGCGTTGGGCATTGCTGAGGTCCTTCTAGTGCTCGTGGATGATGACGCCACGGATGTTCTTGCCATCCATCATGTCCTGGTAGCCCTCGTTAACCTGGTCCAGGGTGTAGCGCTTGGTGACGAGCTCGTTCAGCTTGACGTCGCCGGCCTGCCACAGGCCCAGGATCATCGGGATGTCGTAGAGCGGGTTCGCGCCGCCGAACAGCGATCCCTGTATCCGCCGGTGGTAGCCGATGAGGATGCCTCCGGGCAGCACCATGTCGTAGTAGCCGACGCCGGTGATGACGACCGTCCCGGCCTTGCCCGTCATGTCGACGGCCGCCTTGACCACGTCGTTGTTCATCTCGCCGACGGTGCAGATCACCTTGTCCGCGAGTTGCCCGCGGGTCAGGTCGACGATGACTTCCTTGGCCGTCACCGGGTCCGCGAAGGCGTGCGTGGCGCCGAGTTCCATCGCCTGCTCGCGCTTGAACTCGACCGGGTCGATCGCGATGACGTTCTTGCCGCCGGCGTACCGGGCGCCCTGGATGGCGTTGATGCCCACCCCGCCGGTGCCGAAGACCACGACCGTCTCGCCCGGCCGCACGTCCGCCGCGTAGATCGCCGAGCAGAACCCGGTGGTCACCCCGCAGCTCACCAGCGCCGCCAGCTCGAACGGGATGTCCGGCTCGATCTTCACGCAGGACCATTCGGAGATGACGGCGCGCTCGGAGAACGTGCCGAGCACGCACATCCCGCCCAGGTCCTCGTCGCCGTCGTGGAAGCGGAATGTCCCGTCGACCAGGCAGCCGATGGCCGCGTTCTTGCCGGCGTCGCAGAGGTTCTGATGACCGGTGGAACAGTACCGGCAGGTCCCGCAGACGGGGATGTAGGAGCAGGCCACCCGGTCGCCTTCGTTGACCCTGGTGACGCCGGGGCCGGTCTTTTCGATCACGCCGGCGCCCTCGTGCCCGCCGACGAGCGGGAGGCGCGCGGTGCCGGTGGCCCGGATGTGCTCATCGGAGTGGCACAGCCCGGCGGCCTCGTACCGGATGAGGACCTCGCCGGCCTTCGGCTCGTCCAGGTCCAGCTCGGTGATTTCCCACGGGTTGCCGCCCTTGCGGAGCACCGCTGCCCGGGTCTTCATCATCGCTCGGTTTCCTCCGGCTTCCTTTGTGACAAGCCACTGCACAGCCCTGTCTTTGTTTTCATATCACGCGCTACTCGTCGTCAAAAGTGTCATATATCGTGTGCCCTGAACCCGCGAGGAGCGCTTATGACCGTCACCAGATCGGCCGGGACCGTGGCTGTGGCCGGCCCCAGGGATTGAGGGCAGGACGTGGAGATATCGCTGGACGGCAAGGTGGCCCTGGTCACCGGGGCGGGGCCGAACATCGGCAGCGGGATCGCGCTGGCGCTGAGCCGGTACGGCGCGCGGGTGGCGTGCAACGACCTTGATCTCGACGCCGCGAAGGCGGCGGCGCGGCGGATCGAGCGGAACGGCGGCACCGGGCTCGCGTTGTCCGGCGACGTCAGTTCCGAACAGGACGTGCTGGCGAACATCGGCGCGGTCCTGCACGCCTGGGGGCGGATCGACATCGTGATCAACAACGCCGCGGACATGCACGCCCGGGGCATCCTGGAGGAGGACCTGGCTTCGTTCAACCGCGCTGTGACCGTGGCCGCGGCGGGCAACTTCCTGTTCACCAAGCACGCCGCGATCGCGATGATCGAGCGCGGCATCAAGGGGTCGATCGTCTCGATCCTGTCCTCAAACGCGTGGCAGGGCGCGGCGGGCTTCGTCGCCTACGCCTTCCACAAGGGCGGGCTGGCCAACTTCGTCCGCGCCGCCGCGATGGATCTCGCGCCGTACGGGATCCGGGTGAACAGCTTCTCCCCCACCGCGCCGCGGCCGGACAACCCGGAACTGCTCGCGCAGTGGCGCGCCGAAGGGCGCACCGAGCTGCGGCCGCCGCGCCGGGAGCCGACTGACCGCCCGCCGTGGTGGCGGCCGGCCGGGACGTTCGACGTGCGGCGGAACATCCCGATGGGCGAGCCCGCCACGCCGACCGACATCGGCCACTGCGTGGCCTGGATGTGCTCGGACTACGCGCGCCTGGTCACCGGCTGCGATTTCGTCGTCGACGGCGGCGCCCGGGCTAAGTACTGGGCGTACACCCCGCCGGCGGACAACGCCGGGCCGGTGCCGCCGATCCCGCTCGAGTTCGCCGATTTCGACGGAGCTGACGATGGCTGACAACGGAGCTGACGGTGGCTGAAATGGTACGCGCGGCGGTGCAGACCGGGCCGCGGCAGATCGAGATCAGGGAGTTCCGCCGCCCGGTCATCGGCGCTGACGACGGCGGGCTGCTGCGGATCGAGGCGTGCGGGATTTGCGGCAGCGACGTCGAGCAGTACAAGGGCAACCTGGGACAGCAGTCGCTGCCGATGGTGCCGGGTCACGAGCCGCTCGGGATCATCGAGGAGGTCAGCGATCGGGCCGCCGCCCGGTGGGGCGTGAAGCCCGGCGACCGGGTGGCGGTGGAGATCCTCATCCCGTGCCGGTCGTGCGATCTGTGCCTGGCCGGGCGCTACATGTCCTGCCGGAACCGGATCGGCAGTCACGGCGGCTCCAACCCGCCGGAGCGCGGGCTCGGCCTGTACGGCGGCTTCTCCGAGTACATCCACCTGCACCCGAACTCGATCTTGCACAAGGTGCGCGGCGACATCCCGGCCGAGATCGCGGTGATGTTCAACCCGCTGGGCGCTGGCGTACGGTGGGCCGCTCACCTGGGCGGAGTGCAACTCGGAGACACCGTGCTGATCCTCGGCGCCGGACAGCGCGGCCTCGCGGCGGTGCTGGCCTCACGGGTGGCCGGCGCCGGGACGATCATCGTGACCGGGTTGTCCCGCGACGCCGGCAAGCTGGCGCTGGCCCGCGAGTTCGGCGCCGACTACACGATCGACGTCGAGGCGGAGGACACGGTCTCGCGGGTGGCGGAGATCACCGGCGGCGCCCTGGCCGACGTGGCGCTGGAGCTGACGCCGATGGCCGCGCAGCCCATCCGGGACGCGCTTCATGCCGTCCGGTGGGGCGGCCGGGTCGTGCTGGCCGGCCTGAAGGGCGGCCGCCCGGTCGAGTTGTCTACCGACCTGATCATCAACAAGGCCATTACCGTGGTGGGCGCGTTCAGCGTGGACTCCCGCGCCTACGCCGAGGCGATCCGACTGATCGAGGCCGGCCGCTTCCCGCTGTCGCGGATGCACACTCACACGTTCGGCCTGGACGACGTCTCCCGCGCCATCGAGACGCTGGCCGGCGAGGTACCCGGACAAGACGCGGTGCACGTCGCCGTCGTGCCGGAAGCGTGATGCGGTGCTGATCGACGCTCACGCCCACGTGATCCCCGGCTCGTTTCCTTCGGCTCCGGCTGGCTGCGATCCGTCCGACTGGCCGGCGATGGAGCCGGCGGATGACTCGGCGCGAGTACTCGCGTCAGGGCCGATGCGTTTCACGGCGCGGTCGGCCTGGTTCGACGCGGAACGACGGCTGGCCGCCAGCGCGGCCAGCGGGGTGGATGCGGAGGTGGTCTCGCCGTTCCCGCCGCTGCTGAACTACCGGCTTGCGGCCGGCCCCGGGCGAGACCTGGCCCGTGCGGTCAACGAGTACATCGCGAGCTTGTGCGCGGCTTATCCCGGTCGCTTTTACGGCCTGGGCACCGTGCCGCTGCAAGACCCCGACCTCGCGGCGGGTGAGCTCGAGGACGTCGCGAAGGCCGGCCTGGCCGGCGTTGAGATCGCCTCCCACGTGGGCGGAGCGTCGCTCGCCGACGAGCGCTTCGGTGGGTTCTTCGCCGAAGCCGAGCGCCTGGGGACGGCGATCTTCGTACACGCGATGCCCGCGCCGTCGGACCGGCTGCCCGGCCCGGCCACCGCGACCTTCGGCGTCGGCCTGGAAGGCAGCCTGGCCGCCGCCGCCATCATCACCGGCGGGGTCGCGGAGACGTACCCGGGGCTGCGGCTGGCGTTCAGCCACGCGGCAGGCGGGTTCCCGCTGATGCTGACCAGGGCACAGTGGTTCTGGGGCCGCACCTGGAACGAGGAACCGCCGGGCGAGCGCGGGCCGGAGGCCGCGCCGTGGGCGGCCGAGACCGGCCCGGCCGAGCTGGCGCGCCGGTTCTACTACGACTCGCTGGTGTTCGACCGGCGCGCCATCAGGTACCTCGTCGAGATGCTCGGCGCTGACCGGCTGCTGGTGGGGTCCGACTTCCCGGCCATGCCCCGAGAGGAGCCGGCCGGCCGGACGCTGCGATCGACGGGGCTTCCGGAGGGGGTGCTGGACGACATCACGTGGCACAACTGCTTCCGCTTCCTCGGTATCGATGCGCCGAAGTTATTCTCATCACGTGTGCCTCACGGACATCGGTGAGCTGGCGGATGCGAGCCGGGACGAGCTGTGGACCGCTCCCGGCGCGGCCGCGGAGCGCCCGCCGCGGCTGCTGCTCACCCTGCTCGGCGACTACTGGTGGCAGCGGACCGAGCCGCTGCCCTCGGCGGCGATCGTCGCGCTGCTCGCCGAGTTCGGCGTCAGCGACTCGGCGGCCCGGGCCGCGCTGAGCAGGCTGACCCGGAACGGCCTGCTGGTCACCTCCAAGACCGGCCGGCGCACGTTCTCCCGGCTGAGCTCGCGCGCGGCGGCGATTCTCGACGACGGCGCGCGGCGCATCTTTTGCTTCGGCGCGACCAACCAGCCCTGGGACGGGATGTGGTCCCTGGTCGCGTTCTCCATCCCGGAAGACAACCGGGCGGCGCGAGACGCACTGCGCAAGCAGCTGCGCTGGCTCGGCTTCGCGCCGCTGTACGACGGCCTGTGGGTCTCCCCGCGTGATCACGCCGCCGAGGTGATCAGCTACCTCAAGGATCTCGACATCACCACCGCGACCGCCTTCCGGGCGGCGTCCGTCCCGGACGGCGGCGACATCCCGGCCCGGGCCTGGGACCTGAACGGGCTGCGGGCGCGGTACGAGCACTTCATCGCGTTTGCCGGCCAGCTCAGGGATACCACCGCGGCCGGGCAGGTTCCCCCCGTCGACGCGCTCATCGCCAGGACCCGGGTGATGGACGAATGGCGGGCGTTCCCCGGCCTGGATCCGGACCTGCCCGCGGAGCTGCTCCCCGGCGGGTGGCCACGCGCGGCGGCCCACGAGCTGTTCATCGGGTGCTACGACCTGCTCGGCCCGCTAGCCGCCAAGCGGGTCCGCCAGATCATCACCAGGTATAGCCCCGAGCTGGCCGGCCGGGCGGCCTACCACAGCTCGGAACTGAAGCTGAGCACCGCCCCCGCCGCGGATGGCTGACGCCCGTGCGGCGCGGTCTAGCCGTGTTTGAGTACGTAGCGGCGGGGCATCGCCAAACCCGGAGGGGCCAGGTCGGCTCGGCTCACTTCCGGGAAGGAACGGCGGACGCTCGTGGCGGGCCAGCAAGAGGATCCGGACGGACCCGAGGAGTCGGGCCCGGAGCCGTCGCGCGGCGACAAGCGGCTTTACTTCGTGCTCATGGCGATCTGCATCAGCTTGTTCGTCATCTCCTGGGCGGTCCTGGACCGGTACTCGACGATCGCGGCGGCCGTCGTCTCGGCCGTGGCGCTCGCGATTCCGCCGTTCGCCGCGATCATCGCGAACGTGGCGAGCGCGACGGACCGCCGGCGTTAGTAACGTCCGCCGTCATGGTGCCCGGTGACCGGGGACGGGCACTAGCCGGCGAGCCAAGATGGGGGCGACACTGTTGGGACCGGACACAGTGACCGCGGGGCCGCTGGGGCGGATGATGGCAGGCGGATGCCATGGGAGGTCGGATGAAAACCAGGGCAGCGGTGCTCCGGGACATGGGCAAGGACTGGGAAATCATCGAGATGGACCTCGACCCGCCCAAGGAGGGTGAGGTGCTGATCCGGTTCGCCGCAGCGGGCCTGTGCCACTCCGATGACCACCTGCGCACCGGCGACATCCCGGTCCGCTACCCGATCGTCGGCGGGCACGAAGGGGCGGGGATCATCGAGGAGGTCGGCGGCGGCGTCAGCCGGCTCAAGCCCGGCGACCACGTGGTCTGCTCGTTCCTGCCGACCTGCGGACACTGCCGGTTCTGCGCCAGCGGCATGACCAACCTGTGCGACCTGGGCGCGCTGTTCTTCGATAACTGCCTGCCGGACGGCACGTTCCGGTTCCACGCGGACGGCGAGGACTTCGGCCAGATGTGCCTGCTGGGCACGTTCTCCCAGCGGTCCGTGGTATCCGAGCACTCCTGCGTCAAGATCGACGACGACCTGCCGCTGGAGACGGTCGCGCTGGTGGGCTGCGGGGTGCCGACCGGATGGGGCACCGCGGTGAACGCGGGCGGTGTGCGGCCCGGCGACACGACCGTGATCTACGGGATCGGCGGCGTCGGCATCAACGCCGTCCAGGGTGCGGCGTTCGCCGGTGCGCGCAACGTCATCGCGGTCGACCCGCTGGAGTTCAAGCGGGAGAACGCCATGGAGTTCGGCGCCACGCACATCGCAGCCGACGCGGCGGAAGCGCAGGAGATTGTTTCGGAGGTGACCCGCGGCGTCGGCGCGGATCAGGCGCTGATCACCGTGGGCGTGGTCACCGAGGACGTCATCACGTCGGCGTTCGCCGCGGTCCGCAAGCGCGGCACCGTGGTCATCACCGGGCTGGCCGGCCCGGGCAAGAAGACCATCCAGCTGCCCAGCTTCGAGCTCACGCTGTTCGAGAAGCGGATCCAGGG
>JASIGD010000558.1 GCA_030045295.1 Streptosporangiaceae bacterium | reverse complement strand
CCGCGTCGGCGGCGCCCTTGGCGGCCTCCCCGGCGAACGCGTGCCAGGCCACCAGCGCCTTGGCGCCCGAGTCGCCGAGGTAGTAGCTGACCTCGCGCTCTTTCAGCAGCGGGTTCATCGGCACCACGATCGCGCCCGCGAGCTGCGCGCCGTAAAAGGCGATCGGGAACGCGGGCACGTTCGGCAGCATGAGCCCCACGCGGTCGCCGGGCTCGACGCCGATCGAGGCGAGCAGCACGCTCATCCGCCCGGCGGCGTCGCGCAGCTGGCTGTAGGTCAGCACGAGGTCATCCATCCGGGCCGCGGGCTGATCCGGATGCCCGGCCGCCGTCTCGTCGAGCAGGGAACTGAGATTCGTCATGACACCCTCCAGGTGGCCCGGTTCAGCCCGGTTGGCGCCCCGGCAGGCCCGAGCCGCGACGGCCTCATCCGCAAGCATGCCCCCGGCCGCGGGCCGGTGCCAAGATCAGCCGCGCGGTAAATCTGGCCTTTCTGCGCGATTGCGCGCTGGCCCCAGCCCTACCAGCCGGGCCGCGCCTCCCGGCCGCCCGGCCCCCGTCCCGGCCTCCCCCCCGGCCCAGCCCCGGCCCCCTCAGCCCCGGCCCTCGTCCCGGCCTCCGCCCCCTCTGCCCTGGCCCTAGCCCCGGCCCTCTCAGCCCCGGCCGATGTACGGCATTTTCGTCGCGGTGATGGTCAGGAACTGGACGTTGGCGTCCAGCGGCAGGGAGGCCATGTACAGCACCGCGTCGGCGACGTGCCGGGCGTCGAAGGTGGGCTCGGCCGCGACCGATCCGTCGGCCTGCGGCACGCCGAGGCTGAACCGCCGCGTCAGCTCGGTGGCCGCGTTGCCGATGTCGATCTGCCCGCAGGCGATGTCGTAGGCCCGGCCGTCCAGCGACAGGGACTTGGTCAGCCCCGTGATCGCGTGCTTGGTGGCGGTATAGCAGATGCTGCCGGGCCGCGGCGCGTGCGCCGATATCGAGCCGTTGTTGATGATCCGGCCGCCCCGCGGAACCTGCGCCTTCATCATCCGGACCGCGTGCTGGGCGCACAGGAACGCGCCGGTGAGGTTGGTGTCGACCACGCGCTGCCAGTCGGCCAGGTCGACCTGGTCCACCTGGGCCGCGGGGCCGAACAGCCCGGCGTTGTTCACCAGCAGGTCAACGCGGCCCCAGCGCTCGCCGACGCGGTCGAAGAGCGCGGCGACCGACGCCGCGGAGGTCACGTCGGCCGGCACCGCGAGCACCGATTCCGCGGGCCGGCCCGAGGCCGCGGCGGTGCCGCGCAGCGTATCGGCGCGCCTGCCCGCCAGCGCGACCTGCCAGCCCGCGCCGAGCAGCGCCAGGGCGATGTCCCGGCCCAGCCCGGATCCCGCCCCGGTGACCACGGCCACGCTCATGCCCGAGCCCCTCTCTTCCCCGCCTGGTCAGGGGACGACGGTGACCGGCCAGCGGCCGGCCTTGACCAGCCGCACCGCCAGCGACCCCACCCACCGGTGCCCGGCCTTGGCGGACGCGCCGACGACGACGGCGTCGGCGTGCACCTCGTCGGCCACCCGCCGCAGCTCGTGGTACGGATCGCCGGCCGCGGTGAGGAACGTGACCGGCACGCCCAGCCGGTCGGCCGCCTCCCGCGCCTGCTTGCGCAGGTCCTCCGCGGTTTCGTCGAGCGCCCGGTCCTGCTCGGCGATCACGCCCGCGCCCGCGCCGGCCGCGGCGCCGTACATCGCCGAACGCTGCTCGACGTACACGCAGACCAGGCGGGCGCCCTGCCGCCGCGCCAGCCCGCCCGCGTACGCCCCGGCCCGCAGTGACGTGACGGAACCGTCGATCCCGACCAGGATGACCTTGGGCCCGTCGGTACCCAGTTCGAAGGCTCCGACTTGGTGATCGGTCACAGCGGGATTATAGATAAAGACCTTGATCCCGAACGGACGGTGGTGCTCCGCCCGGAAGAACGCGGCTTCGCCGTCCCGGGGCAGGCGCCGGGCCGGGGATCGTGTCCCTCGCCTGGGACAGCATCACGGCCGGCCTCCGGGGGAACCGCGGGAGGATCCGGGGGAGCCCCGTGACCCAGGTGCCAGGCGTCGGCCGCGATCCGCCACGTGCCGTCCGGCTGCGGCCTGACCACGGCGCAGCCGC
Organism: Streptosporangiaceae bacterium; assembly: GCA_030045295.1. The sequence goes on along the minus strand of JASIGD010000558.1, from coordinate 824 downwards.
GCCCGGCCGCCCGCACCTGCTCGCCGTCGGGGCCGGTCCCGGCGACCTGCCGGTCGCAGATCACCAGCGCCAGCTCGGGGGTTCTCAGCACCATCGTGATCCGGACCGACAGCGGTAGCCGCAGGGCCATGAAGCTGTCCAGCGCGCCGCGGACGTCGCTGCCGTCCTCAACCGGCCGCCACCGCGGCCAGTGCGCCACCAGGGCCGGGTTCTCGTACTGCGCGAGCGCGGCCTCGAGGTCTCCGTCGCTGAGCGCCTGGGAGACCAGTTCCAGGGTCTCCTCGGGCAGCCGCGCCGCGGGCGGCTTGATCAGATCAGACACTGTGGCACCTCCTTCTACCGGTCTGCGATCTGCTCTGCCAGTGTTCCAGGGCGGCACCGGGGGAACGGAGGCATCGATGGGGGAAACACCGGGGGAACGACCGACCGTGCCTGGTCCGGATTCATCCTGTGCTCCGCGCCGTACCTCACCGGGGCCGGCCGCCCGCGCGGGCTGAGCGGGGCTGTGTCCGCTGGCCGGTTCCGAATGACGCTCGCGGGGCCGGCCCGGTGGGACGCGGCTATGACGCGGCGGTCAGCCGCCGGTAAAGCGCGGTGGTCTCGGCCGCCGGGGGAACGCCGACCTGGTCGCGCAGCAGCTCGGTCAGCTCCTCGTAGTGCCGGACCGCGCGGGCGGTCTCGCCGAGGCGGGCCCAGGAGCTCATCAGCTCCCGGTGCGCCGTCTCGTTGAGCGGTTCGTGCGCGACGGCCCGGCGGAAGGCGGCCGCGGCGGCCTGGTGCCGGCCGGCCGCCGTCTGCGGCCGGCCCGCGGCGAGCAGCGCCGA
>JASIGD010000072.1 GCA_030045295.1 Streptosporangiaceae bacterium | reverse complement strand
GGCGCCGGTTTCGGCGGTCCCGGTCTCGGCCGCGGCGGCGGTTTCGGCGGTCCCGGTTTCGGCGGTCCCGGTTTCGGCGGTCCTAGTTTCGGCGATCCTAGTTTCGGCGGTCCTAGTTTCGGCGGTCCCGGTTTCGGCCGCGGCGGGGTTAGCCACGAACCCGCAGCAGGAGCGCCTCTCCCTGGCCGCCGCCGCCGCACAGGCCTGCGGCGCCGAGCCCGCCCCCGCGCCGACCCAGCTCGTAGCACAGGTGCACCGCGATCCTGGCGCCGGAGGCTCCGATCGGGTGGCCGATCGCGATCGCGCCGCCGTCGACGTTGACGATGTCGGGGCCGACGCCCAGGTCCCGCATGGACTGGATCGCGACCTGCGCGAACGCTTCGTTGATCTCGATCAGGTCGAGGTCGGCCACCGTCTGCCCGGCCTTGGCCAGGGCCTGCTTGATGGCGTTGGACGGCTGGGACTGCAGCGAATTGTCGGGGCCCGCGACGTTGCCGTGCGCGCCGATCTCGGCGAGGACCTGCGCCCCGGCCCGCCCGGCGGCTTCGGCGGACATCACCACGACGGCGGCGGCGCCGTCGGAGATCTGCGACGCGGTTCCCGCGGTGATCGTGCCGTCCTTGCTGAACGCGGGCTTGAGCTTGGCCAGCGCCTCGGCGGTGGTGCCGGCCCGGATGCCCTCGTCCTCGGTCACGGTCAGCTGATCACCGCCGCGCTGCGCGACGGGGACGGGTACGATCTCGGCGGCGAACAGGCCGTTCTTGGTGGCCGCGGCGGCGCGCTGGTGAGACATGGCCGCGAATTCGTCCTGCTCCTGCCGCGTGATGCCGAGCTTGCGCCCGCTGTTCTCGGTGGACTCACCCATGGACAGGTGGTCGAAGGCATCGGTCAGGCCGTCGAGGGCCATCGAGTCCTGCAGCTCGACGGGACCGTACTTGAAGCCGGCCCGGGAGTTCGGCAGCAGGTGCGGGGCGCGCGTCATGGACTCCATGCCGCCGGCCACGATGACGTCGTACTCGCCCAGCCTGATCAGCTGCGACGCGAGAGCGATGGCGTCCAGGCCTGACAGGCAGACCTTGTTGACGGTCAGCGCCGGGACGCTCATGCCGATGCCCGCCGCGACGGCGGCCTGCCGGGCGGTGATCTGGCCGGCGCCGGCCTGCAGGACCTGCCCCATGATCACGTACTCGACCTCATCCGGCCGCACGCCCGCGCGGTCCAAGGCGGCGGCGATGGCGATGCCGCCGAGTTCGCTGGCAGACTTGCTGGCGAGGGATCCGAGCAGGCGGCCCACCGGTGTCCTCGCGCCGCCGACAATGACCGGCTGACGTGGTTCGCTCATGCCTGTAACGATACCTAGCCGAGACCGGAAGGACATACCGTGCTACCGCTGCTGACCCGCATCGATCACGTCGGCATCGCCTGCCGCGACCTGGAGGCGGCCACCGGGTTGTACCAGGCGACGTTCGGCCTGGAGGTGGTGAGCCTTGAGGTGAACGAGGAGCAAGGGGTCCGTGAGGCCATGCTCCAGGTCGGCGCGGGGGCGGCCGGGATCGGCGAGCTCGGCGTGGGCTACGTTCAGCTGCTCGAGCCGCTGGCGGAAGACACCCCGGTGGGCAAGTTCCTCGCCCGGCGCGGCGAGGGTCTGCACCACGTGGGGTACGGCGTCAGCGACGTGAGGCAGGCCCTCGCCGCGATCGGCGGCACCGGGATCCGGCTCATCGACGAGCGGCCGCGGCACGGGTCCATGGGCGCGTCCATCGCCTTTCTGCACCCGGGGGATATAGGCGGCGTACTGACCGAACTGGTACAGGCGGCCGGGCCGTCGTGACCTCGGATTGCCCGGGCGAGAACGCCCATCCGGGCGTCAACGTGATTTAACCCGATGCATAGGATAGAGAACTCCGAAGGACACGCCAACATACCCGAGTAAGAGTAGTCTGCCTGTCACCGGCCGAGAGTCGTTCTCCTGCATGCTGACACCCGCCGTGACACCCTCCGTAGCCTTCACGTCTAGCCAGGATTAGGCCATATGCAATCGGACAATGACGCCCAGGTGACCAACTTCTTCGAGGAAGCCCCGCCGCGTGAGTTCGCGACCGTGATGCGGGGCTACGACCGCCACCAGGTCGACGAGCACATCAGGCAGATCGAAGCCGAAGTACGCCAGCACCGCGAGCAGAGCGCGACCTTGAAGCGGGAGCTGTCGGAGGCCACCCGCCAGATTCAGGAGCAGGAACGCCCGACGTACTCGGGTCTGGGCGCGCGCATCGAGCAGCTACTCCGGCTGGCCGAGGAGCAGGCCACCGAACTGGTCCAAGCAGCCAGGTCGGAAGCGAACGAGATCAAGGCCGCGGCTAAGGTCGATGCGGCCGAACTGCGGGCCAGCGCCGAGAACGAGGCCGGCGAACTGCGCGCGAACGCCAAGCGCGAGACCGATGACCAGCGCGGCGCCGCCGAGCGTGAAGCCGATTCGATCAGGACCACCGCGCGGCGCGAGGCCGACGAGCTGACCTCCACCACCGAGCGCGAGGCCGCCAAGCTCCGGGCCACAGCCGACCACGAGGTGGCGGAGAAGCGGGCCGCGGCCGAGCGCGACATCGCCAAGCTGCGCACCAGCACCGAACGCGAAGTCGCCCAGCTGAAGGCCACGGCCAAGCGCGAGCGTGACGAGATCCTCACCACCTCCAAGCGGCAGGCGGACGAGATGCGCAGCCAGGCGCAGCGGATCCTGGAGGAGAGCGAGGCCCAGCGGGCGCAGGCGGAAGCCGAATTCGAGATCCAGCTCGCGGCGCGCCGGGAAGAAGCCGAGCGTCAGGAAGCCGAACGGCTCGCCGCCGCGCAGTCCGCCACGCAGAAGCTGGTGTCCGAGGCCGAGCAGCGCGCGTCCACCGCCGAGCAGCGGGCGGCCAAGGCCAGCGCCCAGGCCGACCAGACCCGCCGGGACGCGGACCAGCACGCGAAGCAGCTGGTCAGCAACGCCAAGAAGAACGCCGAGCAGATCGTCAGCCAGGCCAAGACCCAGGCCGATCAACTGCTCGCCGAGGTCAAGGCGGATGCCGAGCGGCGGCGCGCGGCGGCCCAGCGGGAGGTCGACGACCTCACCAGGCAGAAGGACAGCATCGCGAGTCACCTCGCGCAGGTCCGCCAGCTACTCGGCGGACAGCTGCCCGGCGTGGACGCGGCGGTGCAGGCCGCCCCGGCCAAGCCCGCCATCGCCGCCGACCCGGCCGCTTCGGCGCCGGCGACTCCGCCGACTTCGGCGGCTCCCGCGCCTCGCAACGGATCGGCCGGTCCGTCCGCCCCCCCGGCTGCGCCCACCACGGTGCAGCCGGCCCAGCCTGCGGCGCACCAGGTCACCCAGGTGTCGGCGCCTCCGACGAAGGCGCAGGCTCAGCGGCCCGCGGCCGGACCAGCCAACGGCGGTTCCCCCGCCGCCACGCAGGCCAACGCCAAGCAGGCGGCCAACGGCAAGGAGGACGAAGAAGACTGGTGGACCGAATAAGGTCCGGGTCGTCGCGGCGAGTCAGGGATTAGGCGCCGGCCAGCGTATGGAGACGTGGGAGGCGATCAGGTCCCGCAGGGACGTCAGGTCGTTCGCTGACCGGCCGATCCCCCGCGATCACCTCGACGAGATCCTGGAGGCTGGTCGGCGCGCGCCTTCCTCCCAGAACTGGCAGCCCTGGGATTTCGTGGTCGTGACCGAGCGCGAGCAGCTTGCGCGGCTGTCACAGGTCGGGCCAGGAGCCGGATACGTGGCCGGGTCGGCCGCGGTGATCGCGCTGGTCGCGTCCCCCGAGGAGGGGCGCCGACGCGACCGCCTGCGGTACGACCTCGGGCAAGCCACGATGAGCATCATGCTCGCCGCGGCCGGCCTCACCATCGGCAGCGGTCACGCGGGAGTAGGTGACCAGGACCTGGCGCGCGAGGTGCTCGGCCTGCCGCCGGACAAATTCTGCGCCTACCTGATCGCGCTCGGGTACCCGGAGGGCCGGCCGCTGTCGCTGATCCGCCGGCCCGATCGGCGCCCCTTTGACGAAGTGGTCCACCGCGGCCGCTGGTAGGGCGCCGTCCGGTGCTTGGTCTGCCTAGGTCACCGGGACGATGCTGGTGTCGATCAGGCGGCCGGAACCGATACGCAGCACGCCGAGCGTACCGTGCGGCTGCCGCCTGCGGTCCGTCGGCGAACCCGGGTTGAAGATTCGCAGGCCGTACCCTGACTGCTCGAGCGGGATGTGGGAGTGCCCGAACACGACGAGGTCCGCGCGGGGGAACGTGCGACGCAGCCGCGCCAGCCTCCCGGAGGCCGGGCCGCTGTCGTGCAGCATGGCCACGCGGAGTCCGTCCAGGTCGAGTTCGGCGGTCTCGGTGGCTCCCCAGGCGGCCACGTCCGGGCCGTCGTTGTTCCCGACCACGGCGGTCACCGGCGCGTACTGCGTGAGCTCGGCCAGGACCGAGGCCGTGCAGACGTCGCCCGCGTGCAGGATGAGGTCCGCGCCGCGCAGTTCCCGCGCCACCCGCGGCGGACACGACCGCCACCGCCGGGGGGCGTGAGTATCGGCCAGCACGACAACCCGCACGGCACCATCCTGCCCGATCGCTCAGCGGATTCGGCCGGTCCTGAACCGGGCCGCTGCGGACCGTACGCCATCGGATGCAATCGATCATTTCGGTTGATGCGGGCTGAGCCGAGTGCTCTACTGTCCCCTGTCCCCGACGGCCGCGGCGACGGGAGCAGCATGGGCGAGGACGGCGTGCCGCCCGGCAGCGTGCCGCCCGGCAGCGTGCCGCCCGGGAGCGTGCCGCCAGGGAGCGTCCTGCCTGGGAGCGTCCCGCCCGGGAGCGGCTGGTCGGGGAGCGACCGGTCCGGGAGCGACCGGTCCTTGAGCGTCCCACCCGGCGACGGCCCGGCCACCGAGCCCATACCGGCGATGACTTGGCTGCTCCGCGACTGGTGGGATCCGGCCTGGGATGAAAACTGGTGGGGGCCGGTCCGGGACGTCGCCCAGGCGACCGGAGCAGGGGGCGAGGCGGCGGCACCCGCGGCGGGCCCCGCCACGCCCGAGGCGCACCAGGGCAGGCCGGGAGACGGGCCGGGCGTGCGGTTGCGCAGCGTGGCCCGGCCCGCAGTAGCCGAGAGGGCGGAAACCGCGCCGGCGCCATCGTGGGGCCGGGTCCTGGCTACCACGGTCAGCTTGTCGGCATCGCGTCGGCTGACCCGGCTGCGCGGATCGCGCACGCGGCTGGTGGCGACGGCGATGCTCGGGGCCGGACTGCTGGCCACGGCGGCCGGGGCGGCGGGGCTGCTCGTGACGGGCCACTCGCTGACCGCCGCGGTGCGGCCGGCCGCGAAGCCGTCCTCGGTCCCGGTCCCGCCAGGCCGGGCCGTGACGCCCGTCTGGCTGGCCACCGTCCAGCAAACAGCCCGGCCGGTGTGGCTGACCATTCCGGCCATCGGGGTGCGGGCCGCGGTGGTGCAACTTGGTCTCAACCCGGACGGCACGCTTCAGGTACCGACCAGCACCACGGTGACTGGCTGGTACACCGGCAGCCCTCGGCCCGGAGCGATCGGATCCGCGATCATCGTCGGTCACGTCGACTCGCGAGCCGGGCCGGGAGTCTTCTTCTGGCTGCGCACGATGCGCCCTGGCGAGCGCGTGTACGTCAGACGCGCCGACGGGACACTGGCCGTCTTCACCGTCACGAGAGTGAGCATGTACGCAAAGGATCACTTCCCGACCGCCGCGGTGTACGGCCCCGTGCCGGACGCGGAACTGCGCCTGATCACCTGTGGCGGGGTGTTTGACCCATCGCTCGGCAGCTACCTGAGCAACGTCGTGGTCTACGCCCGGCTGACCGGCTGATACCGACCGCTCGCACCTTCGGTGAACCGGGCTGCGGGCGGACCCGTCCTAGCTGAGCGTAGTATCTCGGACGCAATCGGCCATACCGGTTGATACGCGATGAACTCGTGTGCTCTGCTGTCCCAATAGCCTCGGGGACGGGAGCAGCGTGAGCCAGGACGGCCGCTGGGGGGACCGCCCACGAGCACTCTGCTGGGCGATGGCGTATCGAGGGACCGAGAAGCGCGGTAGCGTGCCAGCTTCCGGGCGGTGAAGGCAGGCTCAAGACGTGGTGAGGTCAATCGGGGCCGCGAAACCCGCGCCGGTCACCGGCACACCGGGTGAGGCGCCGACGCCGCCGACAGGCACCGCGGAACCACCGTGGGGCCGGGTCCTGGCCACGACCATCAGCTTGTGGGTGTCACGGCGGCTGCCCGGCTTCAGCCGCGGGCGACGACGCGACGCCCGATGGCAGGCCGGAATCCGGCCCCGCCCACCCGCCTGGCTGCTTCGCCGCCGGTCCGCTGGCCGTCTGTGGCTGGCGATAGGCGTCCTGGCTCTGGCCGCGACCGCGTTGGCCGTCTTCCGGGTCACGGCCGTTTCTACCCCGGTGGCCCGGGCATCGGCTGCGGACCGTCCCCCCTCGGCGGGATCCAGCCAGGACGCCGCGGTTCGGGCCGCCGCCGCGGTCCAGGCCGCCGCCGCGGTGCGGTCCCAGGCGGCGGCCTGGATCGCCGACCAGGTGAGCAACGACGAGACCGTCGCCTGCGATCC
>JASIGD010000071.1 GCA_030045295.1 Streptosporangiaceae bacterium | reverse complement strand
GCGGGGTCGCCGCCTCGCGGCGCCGTGCCGGCCAGCACCAGCGCGCTGACGTGGCGGCCGTTTTGCCGGATCAGCAGTTCCGGGGTGGCGCCCACCATGCCGTCGCAGGCAAAGGTAAAGCACTCGGGGCAGCGGTCGGCCAGTCGGCGCAGCAGGACCCGCACATCGATAGGCTCGGCGGCGGTCGCGAACTGGTCCAGGGCGAGTACCGCCTTGCGCAGGCGGCCCGCCTTGATCGCCGTCACCGCGTCCGCGACGGCCAGCTCCCACTGGGGGCCAGGCAGGCTCCCGTCGTGCCAGCGGATTCCGGTCGGGGGAATCGGCGCCGACGCGGATCCCGGCCCGGCGGGCCGGCCGGGAACCGGGCCGGCCGGGTCGGCGCCTTGGCTGACGGTGGTGAGCCAAGCCCGGCCGCGGCCGTCCCGGCCGAGGACGGCGCTGGGGACGACGAGCACCGATCCGTCGGACGACGCGTCGAAGGTGAACGTGCCGAACGCGACGGGACCCGAGCCGCGCACCCGCACCTGGTCGTCGACGTCCGCGGCGTCAAACAGCGAGCGAAGCCACTTCTCCCCGGCGGTGAACCTGTCTTCGCCGGCCGGCAGCGTGACCCGCGCCGCCTCGCCCCAGCCCGCCAGCCCCGCGCCGCGGTGCACCCAGGCGACGGCGTCCGGACGCGGCAGCTGGCCGAGGAGATCCCCGGGATCGGGAACCGCGACAGAGCGGACGCTGAGCCGCCCGGTGTACGGGCGGCTCAGCACCGCCACACTGCCGTCCGCGTTACCTGGTCACCCGCCACGAGCCAACATTCTAGGTGCCGTCTGTCACGGATTCCGCTTTCGGGTGCGCTAGCGCGCTCGGCCACCACATGTGCCGCCCGATGTCCAAGGTCAGCGCGGTCACGAGCACCGACCTGACGATGATCGTGTCGATCAGCACCCCGAGCGCGACCGCGAACCCGATCTCGGTGAACTCGACCAGCGGCAGCGTGCCCAGCACCGCGAACGTCCCGGCCAGCACCAGGCCCGCCGAGGTGATCACGCCGCCGGTGGCGGCCAAGCCGGTCAGCGCGCCGCGACGAGTGCCGGACCGGGCCGACTCCTCGCGTATTCGGGTCATCAGGAAGATGTTGTAGTCGATGCCGAGCGCCACCAGGAACACGAAGACGAACAGCGGTACCGAGGTATCGGCCCCGGCAAACCCGAACACATGCTTGAAGAACAGCGAGGACAGGCCGAGCGCGGTGCCGAACGACAGCACCACGGTGGCGATGAGCACGAGCGGCGCCACGATCGCCCGTAGCAGCAGGCCGAGGATGACCATCACCACGCCGAGAATCAGCGGGATGAGCAGATCGCGGTCGTGCGCCGCGGCGTTCTCCACGTCCTGGTTGATGGCCGTCCCTCCGCCGACCTTCGCGTCCGCGCCCGGGATGGCGTGCACGGTGGTGCGTATGTGATCCACCAGCGTGTAGGCCGCGGAGCTGTCCGGCGGCGGGGTCATGGTGGCTTCCACCCAGGACAGCCCGCCCTTGGTCACCGGCCGGGTGACCGAGGCGATGCCGGGCGTGGCGGCGAGGGCGTTCCTGACCTGTGCTGCGCTGGCCGCGTTGGAGATCACGTCCACCGGCTCGCCCGTTCCGGCCGGGAAGTACTTGTCCAGCACGTTCTGGGCCGTGATCGACGGCGGGGTGCCGCGGAACGACTGCGCCTCGGTCAGCGTGCCAAACTTGAAGCCGATCAGGCCCGCCCAGAAGGCGGCGAGCAGGACCGCGGTCACCACCCACACCCCGCGCGGGCGGCGGCTGATAGCGTTGCCGACCCTGGCCCACACGCCCCGGCTGGTCGGTTCCGGCGAGCCGTACCTGGGCTTGATCGGCCAGAAGACCCACCGGCCGCAGACGACCAGCAAAGCCGGCAGCAGCGTTATCATCGCGATCAGCCCCACGCCGACGCCGATGGCCGCCACCGGGCCCAGGCCGGAGATGTCGTTGGACTCGGCGGCCATCAGGCAGAGCATGCCGACGATGACGGTCAGCCCGCTGGCGATGATGGCCGGGCCGGCCCGGCGCAGGGCGACCGCCATGGCCTGGTGCCGGTCTTCATGCCTGCGCAGTTCCTCCCGGTACCTGGCCACCAGGAGCAGCGCGTAATCGGTGCTCGCGCCGAGGACCAGCACGACCAGGATGCCGCCGCTCTGCCCGTTGACGACCAGGTTCGCGTGCTGGGTGAGCAGGTAGATGACGGCTTCGGCGACGGTCAGCGCCACGCCCGCCGAGATGATCGGCAGCAGCCAGAGCACCGGACTTCGGTAGGTGAGCAGCAAGAGCACGATCACTACGGCCAACGCGGCGTACAGCAGGGTGGTATCGATGCCCTTGAAGATCTTGAGCTCGTCGTTCGCCTGGGCGGCCGGGCCGCCGATGTAGACCCTGAGCCCTCCGGCATCCCTGGTTGCCGTGTTCTGGACGGTAGTGATGAAGCCGCTTATGTCGCTGTTGTAGCCGAGGTCGGAGCCGACGAGGGTCTCGATCGCCTTGTGATCGCTGGAGATGATGGGCGGGGTGACTCGCCCGTCCACCTCGGGCAGCGAGGCGAAGTACCGCGCGTCCGCCCGGGCCTTGGCGATGTCGGCCGCCGTCACCCCGCTGTCGCGCACGTAGACGACCAGGGCGGGGTTGTAGTTCTTGGACTGGAAGGCGGCTTGCTCGTTGAGTTCCTGCGTTGACTCGGCCGAGCCGGGCAGGTACGAAGAGGCGTCGTTCTTCTCCGCGCCCTGCAGCTTGCCGGCCAGCGAGCCCAAGGCTACGACGACGAGGAGCCAGAACGCGACGACGACCCACTTGGTCCGCCTGCCGCAGATGAAGGCGGTCAGGCGGTTGACGCCCCGCGGCCTGCCCGGCCTGCCTTGGTCTGGTGATGTCCCTAGATCTCCCGGCCTGGTCTGCTGATAGCCGGGTCCCCGTTCCTGAATGTCCTGCGCCTTTGCCGCCCTGACGTCCCCGCCGCCGGCGGGGACATCAGGATCTGGCGTGTTACGGGGCGCCCCCGTGGTCCCGCGTGCCAACCTAGCCCTCCTTAAGACTCCGATCTGATACCTGAACCCCGATTTGATGCGTGAAGACTCTGATCTAATACTTAGGAAATACGATGTATCGCGTTATGTCGTGCTGTCAAGCTATATCTGGAATTGCCTGATTTCGCTCAGGGCGATCAGGCATGATGAATCTGCCCCGGCCAACATAAGAGGGATCCCCGCTCGCGCCAACAGGTTTTCTCCCAGCAGCGGGCTCAGCCTGCTCGGCCAGCGCGGGTTCAGAGCAGCGTGAGCTGCTCGGCTGGCTCGCGGCGCGCGCCGGGAGCCGCGGGTACCGGAGGATCATCGCGGTCCGCTAGTCCGCGCTGGGGAGCCGGGAGCGGATGCGCGCCTCGCCTGCCGTGCCCGAGGCCCGGTCCGCGCGTCTTTGGTCCGCCGATGCCGTACTTGTCCGCGAGTTCTCGGACCTGACCCGAGATCCTGGCCTGGTAGGTCTTCGGGGTGTAGGCGCTCCTGCCGTACAGGTCGAGGTACCGGCCGACCAGGCCTGAGTGATGGGCCCGCAGCCAGCGGAAGAACCACTCGCGGGTGCCCGGGCGCAGGTGCAGCACGATCGGCGTCAGCTGCGGGGCTCCGGCCGCCGCGATCTGGCTGACGGCCGCCTCGAGCTGGGCGGGGGAGTCGGACAGGAACGGCAGCACCGGCCCCATTAGCACGCCGCAGCGCAGCCCGCGGTCATTTAGCGCCGCGCAGGCCTCGAGCCGTCGTCCGGGGGCGGGCGTGCCCGGCTCGACAGATCGCCATAGCTCCTTGTCGACGAACCCGACCGAGACGTTCAGCCCCACGTCCGTGACCTCGGCTGCCTCGGCGAGCAACTCGATGTCCCGGAGGATCAGGGTCCCCTTGGTCAAGATCGAGAACGGGTTGGCGGCGTCCGTGAGCGCGGCGATGATGCCCGGCATGAGCCGGTACCGGCCTTCGGCCCGCTGGTAGCAGTCCACGTTGGTGCCCATGGCGATGTGCTCGTTCAGCCAGCCCGGCGAGGCCAGTTTCTTACGCACCAGTTCGGGCGCGTTCACCTTGACGACCACCTTGGTGTCGAAGTCCGCCCCGGCGTCCAGGTCAAGGTACGTGTGCGAGTTCCGGGCGAAGCAGTTGTGGCTGACCACGCCGTTAGCGATGAAATCGCCGGTCCCGGTGGTGATGTCGTACATCGGCAGGTCCAGCCCGAGCGGCTCGATCGCGGTCACGCGGAGCTTGGCGTCGCTCTTCACTGCCGCGCCTTCGATCGACCGCTTCCTGGTGATGGCGGGATCGACGGCGTGGAAGAACCTCAGCGCCTCGCGTAGGCCCCCGAGCAGCCGGATGTAGACGATCCCGCTGGGCTGCTTCCTCGGCTCAACGGCATACTTGAACCCGAACGACTCCAGCGAGGAAACAATCCGGTCGATGATCTCCGGGTCGGTGTTGGAGATCCGCAAGCTTCCGCCGTAGCTGCCCTCGGCGTCGAAGATCCCCGCCAGGAAGCCCTTGCGCCAGTCAGGGGCCGGATGGCCTGGCCAGGCGATCAGCCACTCAATCGTCCGGGCCTCATCGCGGCGGCTGGTACTGATCGCCGTTATCTCGCGGCGCGTGGCTGACTCCTCGGCGACGGTGAACTCGGTGCACCCGATGCCCAGGTCGGCGAGGTAACCGGCGGTCCTGGCCAGCCCCTCCCGGTCGGCCAGGGCGAGCCGGACACGGTAGATATGGCCGGGCTGTCTTCCGGGCTGCTGGTACTCGCGATCAATGATGCTCCCGTCGCCGCGGATCGTGCCGCACAAGTAGCCGCGACGATAGGCGGCGGTGTCCTTCGGCGGTTCCGCGAAGCCGCCGACTCCCATCAGCTTGTTGTGGACGGTCAGGAACGGACGCTGCCGCGGACCGCACTCGGCCCCGGTCACGTGCTTCCAGCCACGCTCGGTGAGGAAACGGTGCTCATCGCTGGTCACGAGCTGGGTACCGTCCTCAAGGACGACGCGGTAGGCGGGCTTGACCGTCGACCAGTGCGCGAGCACCGTGGTAAGGGCGTACCGGCGGTAATGGCCGCGCCGGACCGTGCCGTAGATCTGGTCCCCGACGCGCACCTCGGCCAGCGGCTTCGTGCGGCCGTCCGCCATCAGGATGGGCGTCTGGCCAGACTGACAGTAGGCACAGGCGTGCTGGCATCCCCTGTAGGGGTTGATCGTCCAGCGGAACGCCATCCTGGAGGACTCTGGCACGCGGTTGACGACGGACTTGGCCTGTACCTCGTAGAAGGTCATGCCGCGAAAGCCGGGGGTGTCGAAGGTGCGGGCCAACGCGCCGCGCTCGATCAGCGGGATGGCCACCTCCCGGCGCGCGGCGGGGAATAGGGTGTCGCCATCGGCGGCATCCTGATCAGCGGCCAGCTGATCGTCGAGCCGCAGGCTGTCCCAGCGCATAAGCGTCACGATAGAACGACTTTTCGAGCACCACAAGCTCGACACGCCGCTGCTCGTCACCAATATTTATAGTGGCCGGGCGTACGATACGGCTAACCAGCCTGTCCGCGATCGGCCGGCCGCCGAACTGGCGGGCTGAAAAACAGCCAAAGTACAAAGCTGGAACAATTGGATAAAGACCCTCTCGTGAGAGATAGTGAGAGGGTATTCACCCGGTGCGCGAGGCAAGGGGGTAGGGGTATGGCGCTGTCGATGGACGAGCAGCGCATGCTCGCTGAAATCGAGCGGCGGCTGGCCGCCGAAGATCCCGGGCTGGCGTCGTGCCTGACGACGTTCCGGCGCCCCGGTCCCGCCACCGTGCTCCGCTCGCCCCGGGCGCGGATCATCGGCTCGCTGTTCACGGTCCTGGTGGTGGCGATGGTCTCGCTGATGGTCTACGCGATGATCCCGTTCCGCGGGCACGCCCTGCGTAGCTGCCCGACGCCTTACGGGCCGGGCAACTGCGGGATCACGGCGACCGGCAACAAGCCTCCCAGCATCCGGGCGGCCTCAGCCACCACGAGCACTGGGTCCGGCACCGAGGCGAGCGCCCCGAACTCGTCCGCCACACGCGCGTCCAGCGCCGCCGCCAGCCGGACATCGGCGCCCAGGACCAAGCAGAAGAACGCCGGCACCTCGCCGTCGACGTCGCCCTAAGGCAACCTCGGCTTAAGATTCCCGCCACAGCTGGACCAGGTAGCGCTCCAGGCCCTCCAGCGCCCTTTTCTCCTGCTGGAACTCATCGCTCAGCGGATTGCGGTACTGCTCGAACAGCGCCGAGTAGCGGCGAGTGACCACGTCGCGATTGCCGGCGTAGACCCGGACCGAATAGTCGCCGACGCCGCCGCCGAGCCGTAGCCCGCGAACGGCGGTTCCCGCCAGGCCCATGCTGATGCTCAGCTGCCCGCGCAGGTAGATGCTGCTCTTGGCATCCTCGTCCCAAGCGTCGCCGCACGGCGGCGGGGCCTCGTCCCACTCCTCGAGGACCAACCGGACGTCGATGTCCTCTTGCAGGCTACCGACCCACAGCTGCTCGCGGTTCGCGCTGATCAGCGAGCCGGCCGGCGCCAGCGGGCCGCCCGGGGCATCCGGATCCACGCTGGGGTCGTGGATGCGGAACATTCGCCGGTCCGGGGTCACCGGGATAACCAGCTGTAGAAGCCTGCGGCTCATGGCTCCCCTCGGCACGTTGATATCTCGGATAACAGCCTGCTTTGGTTGCAAATCTAGACCGCCGACTCACCGCGTGACGGCCGAACGGGTTCTGAAATGCTTAGCGTAGTCACTTGACTACTCATTGCATCGGAGTAGCGTCATACTTGCTGTGAGCCTTGTGTTCGATCTTGACCTGTCGGCGTGGGCGGGATCGAGGGCAGCTACGGAATCGACAAGCTTCCGGTCCTCTGGGCGGGCTCATCGACGGTGAACCCGAACCACGGCCGCGGGCCGGACGTGTCATAAAGACCCCGTACCCGTCCACGGCGAGTACGTCCCCGAGGGGAATGCGTGATGCAGGCACCGGTACGAGACACCCGCCGGAGGTCACACAGCGTGCCTGCTCGGCTACCAGGACCGGATCCAGGACCGAGACCAGGACCGGCACCAGGGCCGAGACCGGGACCAGGACCGGCACCAGGACCGAGACCGGGACCAGGACCGGCACCAGGACCAGGACCGCGACCAGGACCGAGACCGCGACCGGGACCGAGACCGGTACCCGTCCGGAGCTTCGCGCCCGCCCGAGCCACCTCAGCCGGCGCGGGCACGGGCGCGCAGGCAGCCGCGCCCTTCCCGGGCGGCGGGCGCCGGGCGCTCTTGCTCGCCATCTGCTGCATGAGCCTGTTCATGGTCGGCCTGGACAACACGATCGTCAACGTCGGCCTGCCGGCCATCGGCCGCGACCTGCACGCCACCGTCTCGGGCCTGCAGTGGACGGTCGCGGCCTACACCATCACCCTGGCCGCCCTGCTGATGTTCTGCGGCGCGCTGGCCGACCGGATCGGGCGCAGGACGATCTTCCAGGTCGGCCTTTCGCTGTTCACCCTCGGCTCATGGCTGTGCAGCCTGGCCCCCAGCCTGGGCTGGCTGATCGGCTTCCGCGTCGTGCAGGGAGTGGGCGGGTCGATGCTCAACCCGGCCGCCCTGGGCATCATCACGAACACGTTCACCGGCCCCGCCGAGCGCGCCCGCGCGATCGGTGTCTGGGACGGCGTGTTCGGCCTGTCCATGGCGCTGGGGCCGGTGCTGGGCGGTGTGCTGGTCGGAGCGGTCGGCTGGCGCGGGATCTTCTGGGCGAACATCCCGGTCGGCCTGGCCGCCATCTCGCTGACCGCGCTGTTCGTGCCCGACTCGAAGGCACCGTGGTCACGCCGTGCCGACCCTCTGGGGCAGTTCCTCATCATCGTCATGCTCGGCTCGCTGGCCTACGCGATCATCGAGGGTCCCGGCCACGGCTGGCCCTCGCCGGAGATCTTCGGCTTTTTCGCGCTGTCGGTAGCCGCGCTGGCGGTGCTGGTCGCCTATGAGCCCCGCCGCGAGCAGCCCGCGCTCGACCTGCGGTTCTTCCGCAGCGTGCCCTTTGCCGGGGCCAACCTCGCCGCGGTCTGCGCCATCGCCGCGATGGCCGGGTTCTTGTTCCTCTCCACGTTGTACCTGCAGGACGTGCGGGGACTGTCCGCGCTGCAGGCCGGGCTGACCGTGCTGCCCATGCCGGTGGTGATGGCCTTGTGCGCGCCCGTGGCCGGCCGGTTGGTCGCCCGGCGAGGCCCGCGGATACCCCTGGTCACCGCCGGCGCGGCCCTCACGCTGAGCAGCGCGGCCCTGTCGCGGCTGACGGGCACGACGGAGCACCTGTACCTGGTCGTCACCTATGCCCTGTTCGGGATCGGGGCCGGCCTGGCGAGCCCGGCGATCACCAACGGGGTCATGTCCGGCGTGCCGAAAACCCAGGCGGGCATGGCCTCGGGGATGAACTCCTCCAGCCGTCAGCTCGGCCAGTCGCTCGGCGTGGCCGTCGTCGGCTCGGTCCTGGCGGCCAGCATGCGCGGGCCGATGCGGGCGAGCTTCGTGCACGCCAGCCACGCGGGCTGGTGGATCCTGGCCGGCTGCGGGTACGCGGTGCTCCTGCTGGGCCTGGTCTGCACGACTGGGTGGGCGAAGGCGACCGCCGCCCGCCTGGGCCGGGCCGGCGGGCTGGCCGCCGAGAACGCCGGGCACTGAATCCTCGCGCGGGAAGAACCATCACAGACGGTGACAAATCTCTCAGCTGCCCGGCCTTGCGCCCCGCGCCGGACACCAAGTTAGTTGTAGAGACGCAATTACGTTCATCCCAGCCAACCCGGGTGATCCTGCTGCCGGAACTCAGCCGCCGTCGCCGCCTGCTCGTGCTCGTCATCTGCTGCTCGAGCCTGTTCATCGTGGGCCTGGACAGCACGATCGTCAACGTCGCGCTGCCGGCCATCGGGCGGGACCTGCACGCCAGCGTCTCCGGCCTGCAGTGGATCGTCGACGGTTACGCGCTCGTCCTGGCCAGCCTGCTGATGCTGTCCGGTGCCACCGCCGACCGCGTTGGCCGGCGCCGGGTCTTCCGGCTGGGCCTGGCGGTATTCACCGCAGGGTCGGGACTGTGCAGCGTGGCGCCGGGCCTGGGCTGGCTGATCGCGTTCCGCATGGTGCAGGCGGTCGGCGGGTCCATGCTCAACCCGGTCGCGATGTCCATCATCACCAATACCTTCACTGACCGGGCCGAACGCGCCCGGGCCATCGGCGTCTGGGGCGGTGCGTACGGGCTGTCGCTGGCGCTCGGCCCGGTGCTGGGCGGAGTGCTCGTCGATACCGTGGGCTGGCGGGGCGCATTCTGGATCAACATCCCGGTCGGCATCGCCGCCATCGCGCTGACCGCGCGCTTCGTCCCGGAATCCCGGGCGCCCAGGCCGCGGCGGCCGGACCTGGGCGGGCAGGCGCTCATCATCGTGATGCTCGGATCGATCACGTACGCGATCATCGAGGGACCCGAGCTCGGCTGGCACGCGCCGGCGATCCTGGCGCTGTTCGCGGTCGCGGCAGCGTCCCTTATGGCGTTCGTGGTCTACGAGGCGCGCCGTAAGGAACCGGTGCTCGACCCGAGGTTCTTCCGCAGCGTTCCGTTCTCGGGCGCCGTGCTGACGGCGATCTGCGCCACCGCTGCCATCGGCGGGTTCCTTTTCCTCGCCACGCTCTACCTGCAGGACGCGCGAGGCATGGCCGCGCTGCAGGCCGGCCTGCACCTGGTCCCGATGGCCGCGATGATGGCGCTGGGCGCGGTGCTGTCCGGCTGGATACTCTCCCGCCGGGGCGCCCGGCTGCCGATGCTGGCGGCCGGCGCGGGGCTCGCCGTCGGCGCCATCCTGCTGTCCCGGCTTACCTTGTCCTCGGGGTTGCTGCCGATTACCGTCGCGTTCATCGTGTTCGGCATCGGCGGCGGGGTGGTGAACGCGCCGATCACCTATACCGCGGTATCCGGCATGCCCACCGCTCAGGCCGGGGTGGCGTCGGGCATCGCCTCAACCAGCCGTCAGGTCGGCCAGTCGCTCGGCGTCGCCGTCACCGGCTCGATCCTCGCCGGGAACCTGCACGGCAGCCCGCTGAGCACCGGCTTCGTGTCGGCCAGTCACGCCGCCTGGTTCGTGCTGGCGGCCTGCGGTTGCGTGGTCTTCGTCCTCGGCCTGGTCACCACCAGCCGGTGGGCGCTGGGCACGGCCGCCCGTACCGCGGCGAGGTTCGGCACAACCGAACCGAGAACCCCGGCCCTGACCCGGTGATCCTGGCTCGCCGATCCCGGGCGCGGGTCACGCTTGCTGGCCCGCCACCTGCCTGAGGCCCTTGAGGTTGATGATCGTGACGCGCCGCTGGCCGGTGCGGATGAAGCCGCGCTTGCGCCAGTTGCTGAGCGCCCGCGTGACCGTGGCCCGCGATGTGCCGGCCAGGCTGGCCAGCTCCTCCTGCGACAACGGCATCACCAGGTGGATGACGCCGTCGGCTCCGCGGCCATGCCGTCCCGCGAGGTCGAGCAGAAGCCCGGCCAGCCGCTGCCCGCCGGTGGTGACCGCGCGGCTGCGCAGCATCGTGTCGGCGTCGTTCCATTTCTGCGTCACCACGCGCCGGTAAGCGCGGCTTGCGCCCGGGCTGGAGTCAAGGAACGAACTGAACGCCTCGTGCCGCACGATCAGGGCGCGTACCTTGTCGACGGCCTCGACGGTGGCGTTGCGGTGGCCGGTTGTCACGCCCGAGACTTCCCCGACGATGTCGCCGTCGCCGCGGAGCGCGAGCACGATCTCACGACCCTCATTGGTGGTGGAGAAGATCTTCACCCAGCCGGTCATCAGGACGAAGACGTGCGTCGTCGGCTCTCCCTCGACGCACATCGTGGCACCGGCCGGGAACACGCTGGTCCGGCCGAGCCCGGATAGGACTTCTTGCTCATTGGGACTAAGCAGGCCCCAAAATCCCTGGCCGGAAACCATCGGCTGCATCTTCGTGTCACCGTCGGAATGCCCTCTTCGTCGGCCTGCGGGTACCCGCCGACATTGGTTCTAACGATGGGTCATAGCGACGCAGTTGACAAACTCCCAGGTGAAACGCGGTCCTGTTGCCTCTCGGCCGCCTCAGAGACCGACGAAAATAAGGACGGTCCACAGCAGGAAGTACGCGGCCGTGACGTAGGTCCAGGTGTCAGCGAGCTGGATGCGGGACCTGGTCAGGCGCGCCGCGCCCAGCAACATGTGCGCATGAATCCAGGTCCATTCCTGCGAGTCCGTCCCGGCCCCCGGCAGCGTCAGCCACCTGGGCCGCGGGTCGAGCGGGGCTCCTGTCTTCCAGCGCATCTCGCTGAGCGAATTGAGCACCGGCCGGCCCGCCAGGGCCAGCAGGATGACCGCGCGCAGCCAGCAGAACAGCAGCCCGCACAGTAGACCGACGTTGAGGGCTCCGACCACGCCGGGCCGCACCGCCCGAGCCGAGAAGGCGGCTTCCAGGGCGATGCCGATCGTCACCGCGCCCATCATCATTCCGCCCACGACCATGCTGCCGCGCGTCTCGCGCAGCAGCGCTGCCATTTCGGCGATCACCCCGTGGGCAGGCCCCCGATCGGATAGCGTCTCGTCGAGCACGGCGCGATCAGGCCGGGCGTAGTCGGAGTAATACTCATCGGCCGGCCGGGACGGCCAGGACGGTCGCGCGGGCGTCGCTGCGGCCATGGCGGGTGCCTCCGTACTGCGTTAGGCTCTCGCCCTCAGCGAACCAAGCCGGGCATCTCGGCGCTGTGCCACCGGAGGCACCGTGGCCGCCTCATTTGACGCAATCCAGACCGGAAGCCGTTCAGCCGCTAGTGGCAGCCGCAGGCACCGCCGCAGCATCCCCCGCCGGACGGGCCCGCGGACCGGTCAGGACCCGACGCCAGGCCGGCTACCGAGACCGTGGACAGGAGCTTCACCGTATCGTCATGGCCCTGCGGGCAGGTGCATGGCGCCGATGACTCGGCCATCGGGCGGTTCAGCTCGAACGTGTCGCCGCAGGCGCGGCATCGGTACTCGTAACGCGGCACAGGCGTATTCTAACCGCTCCCGCCGCGCGGAGGAGCCTGCCGCGCGGGAGCCCGGCGCGCGCGAGCCCGGTGCGTATGAACGCGCCTGAGGACCGCCGGGGAGTCACCGGCCGCGCGGCCGGCCGCCGGCGCGGAGTCACTGGTCTCAGCGCTGCGAGGATGTCCGTTCGGGCTCATGCCCTTGGCAACAGGCGCCGCGGTGACAGCGGGACGCGCAGCCAGCCCGGCCACCGGGTTTTTCTCGTCGTAGTAGAACTGCTTGCCGCGCAGCAGGGAGACCACCGCGCCGGTGACCGACATGATGGCGGCGGCGGTGAACACGATGACCAGGCCGTGGTGGAACGGGGCCGAGATCAGGTCCGGGAAGAACCGCCTGCCGGTGAGGACCGCCGCGTTGTGCGCGGGGAGCCGGGACAACACGCCGGAAGGCGTCAG
>JASIGD010000557.1 GCA_030045295.1 Streptosporangiaceae bacterium | reverse complement strand
GGTGACGGTCAGGCCGGGGGAGTCCTTGTCGACCAGGAACGCGGTGATCTGCTTCTTCGGGCCGCGCCTGGTGGTCTCGGTCCCGGTGGCGGCGAACAAGATGATGAAGTCGGCCACGTCCGCGTGGCTGATGAAGTGCTTGGTGCCGTTGATGACGTAGTCGTCCGCGTCCCGGCGGGCGGTGGTGGACATGGAGCGGATGTCCGAGCCCGCGCCCGGTTCGGTCATCGCGACGCAGTCGTGCCGCTCGCCGCGGATGGCCGGCAGCAGGTAGCGATTCCGCTGGTCCTCGTTGCAGCCCTGCAGGATGTTGCTCGGCCGCTCGACCAGCATCTGCAGCGCGTAGCTGGCCCGGCCCAGTTCGCGTTCGGCCAGCACCAGGGACACCGCGTCGAGCCCGCCGCCGCCCAGCTCGGCGGGCATGTTCGCGGCGTACAGCCCGGCGGCGATCGCCTTCTTGCGGATCTGGCCGGCCAGCTCCGCCGGGACCTCGTCCAGCCGCTCCACCTCGTCCTCGTGCGGGTAGAGCTCCTTCTCCACGAAGCCGCGGACGACCTCGACGATGAGCCGCTGCTCTTCGGTCAGCGTGAAATCCACTATGCCTCCGGGATCTCGGCGATGCCGCCGGCCCGCCGGGCCGGGATCCGCATGGAGCGCCCGACGTAGACGGGGACGGGCAGCGCCGCGTGCGCCGCGGTTATCTCGCGGAGCCTGCGCGCGATGGGCGCGGGAAACGGGGTCGCCTTGCCCGCCCGCGTGTCCACGTGCAGGAGCATCTGCTCGGCGGTGGCGATCAGGCCGCCCGTGTCGCTGTGCATCTCGTGCAGGATGTGCAGCCGTTTCTCGTCGGTGCCGAGCACCTGGATCGTGAGCCGGAGGCGCTCGCCCTCGTGCGCCTCCCGCAGGTTGCGCAGGTAGGTCTCGACCGTGTAGAGCGAGTGGCCCTCGCGGCGGTAGGCGTCGTCGACGCCGAAGAAGCGGAAGAAGGCGTCCGAGCTCTCGCCCATGATCAGCAAGTACGCGGATTCGGTGAGGTGGTGGTTGTAGTCGGTCCACTCCGGCGAGACCGCCACCTCATGCAGCCTGAACGGGGCCGGGATATCCATCAGGCGCTCGCCACAGTCCGTTGTTCACGATACGAACGATTTGTTACCAGTGTGAAGGGTATCGAGACGGCTGAGCGATGGTCAATAGCCGGTCGCGGGGGCTGGCTGGCCCGGGCTGCCGCCGGCCACCGGCGGTCACGGCCGCACCACTTGTCCCTTGCCCACCACGGTGATGCCGCCGCTGGACACGACCAGACCGCGCGCCCGGTCGTGCTCCTTGTCCACCCCGACCGTGGCGTCCTCGGCGACGACGACGTTCTTATCCAAAATGGCGTCCTGGACGACCGCGTGCCGGTGCACGCGGGAATTGTGCAGGATCACCGCCCGGTCCACCCGGGCCCAGCTGTCCACCCGGGCTCCCGGCGACAGGACTGAGTCGCGCACCAGCCCGCCGGAGACGATGACGCCGTTGCTGACCAGGCTGTTGACCGCGCGTCCCACCCGGTCGCCGTCGTCGTGGACGAACTTGGCCGGCGGCTGCGAGGGCACGTAGGTCAGGATCGGCCACCGGTTGTTGTACAGGTTGAACACCGGGTGCACCGCGCACAGGTCCATGTGCGCCTCGAAGTACGAGTCGATCGTCCCGACCTCGCGCCAGTAGCCCCGGTCGCGTTCGTCGGCGCCGGGAACCTGGTTCTGCATGAAGTCGTAGACGTGCGCGACGCCGTCCCGCACCAGCCTCGGGATGATGTCGCCGCCCATGCTGTGCCTGCTGGCGGTGTCGTCGGCCGCGTCCTTCTTCAGCGCCTCGACCAGCATCTGGGTGTCGAATACGTAGTTGCCCATGGACGCGAAGGCCTCGTCGGGCCGGCCCGGACGGCCAGGCGGGTCGGCGGGCTTTTCCAGGAACGCCTCGATGCGGTGGCCGTCCGCCGCGGTCTGCACGACGCCGAAGTCGGCCGCCTGCGCCCTCGGCACGGGTATCGCCGCGACCGTGACCCCCGCGCCCCAGGCCCGGTGCTGGTCGATCATCTGCATCGGGTCCATCCGGTACGCGTGATCGGCGCCGAAGACGGCTACCATGTCGGGGCGGTCGGTGTAGATGAGGTTCAGCGACTGGTGGATCGCGTCCGCCGAGCCGACCTGCCAGTGCGGGCCGAGCCGCTGCTGCGCCGGGACCGGCGTCACGTAGTTGTCCAGCAGGGTACTCAGCCGCCACGTGGTGCTGATGTGCCGGTTCAGGCTGTGGCTCTTGTACTGGGTCAGCACGTAGATCCGGCGGATGCCGGCGTTGACCAGGTTCGACAACGCGAAGTCCACCACCCGGTACAGGCCCCCGAAGGGAACCGCCGACTTGGCCCGATCCGCGGTCAGCGGCCCCAGGCGCTTGCCTTCGCCGCCCGCCAGGATGATGCCCAGCACCCGCTGGCCCGCCATCTCCCCACCTCCCGGTCTCATACCCCGGGTACCTCGGGCGCCGCGCAGCTAGGACCAGGAGCTATACCCCGCCGTCAGCTGCCTCCGGGTCAACGCCGCCCGGAAACTTCGCGCCGAAGGCCCTCCTCCTCGTTTCTATGCTGCCGTATCGTCCCGGGCACGGCAGGGCTGGGGGTCCCCTGCGGCCGGGACTTGCGGCCGGCCGGACGCGAGAGCCCGGCGGGCGGGAAAGAAGGTAGCGGACTGTTCACCGGCACGCCGGTTTCCGGCCACCACGCCCGGGCCGGGCCGGCCGATCATAGCCATGTGCGCGGCGGGCGCCGCGGTCGACACGGTTGGGGCGAGGAACATGGCTGATGCTTCGATTCCGGTGAACCAGGGGATCGCCCTGGTCTTGGCCGACGTGGACGGCACCCTGGTCACGAAGGCCAAGGCGCTGACTCCGCGCGCGATAACGGCGATCGAGGAGCTGCACGAGCGCGGGGTGATCTTCGCGATCACCAGCGGCCGGCCGCCGCGCGGCATGCGCATGCTGGTCCACCCGCTTGAGATGCGCGGGCCGATGGCGGCCTTCAACGGCGGCGTCGTCGTAATGCCGAACATGACCATCGTCGACGAGCGGGCCATCCCGGCCGACGCCGCGCCGGCGATCATCGATGCGATCAGAGCGCACGGCCTGTACGCCTGGATCTACCGCGGCGCCGACTGGTACGTCACCGACCCCGATGCGCCGCACGCGGCGCGGGAGTCGTCGACCGTCCAGTTCGAGCCGACCGTCGTGCCCGATTACGGCGGCTACCTCGACCGGGCGGTCAAGATCGTCGGCGTCAGCGATGACCACGATCTGGTCGCGCAGTGCGAGTCCGCGGTGCAGCAGCAGTTCGGCGCCCACGTGTCGGCCGCCCGGTCTCAGCCGCACTACCTCGACGTGACCCACCCCACGGCCAACAAGGGCGTCGTGGTCGAGCGCCTGTCGTACTTCTACGAAATCCCGCCCGAACAGATCGCCACGCTCGGCGACCAGCCGAACGACGTGCTGATGTTCCAGCGGAGCGGCTTGAGCGTCGCGATGGGCAACGCGAGCGAGGAGGTGCAGCGGCAAGCCACCTACGTGACCGCCTCCAACGAAGACGAGGGCTTCGCCAAGGCGGTCGAGGAGTTCATCCTGCCGCGGGCGGTAGCCGCCCCCCGGATGCCCCCGCCGGCGTAGCTGAGCAACAGACCGCTACCACCTGCCGGTCCCGGGCGAGTCAGGGCGACCCGTACAGGCCCGGGCCGGTGATGCGCAGATCGTGCAGGAACGACCGGGCGGCCTCGTAGGCCGCCTCGATGAGCGCGTCGGTGTGCCGGAAGTCCAGCGGCGACACCGGGTACGGTTCGGGGCCGTGCAGGTAGATGACCGGCACCTCGGCCGCGGCGAGCGGCGCCTCGAAGACCGCCTGCGTGCGCATGCTCACCGTCGCGGTGTAGAACAGGACCTCGGCCATGGTTTGCGGCGGATCAGGCGTGTGCCCGGGGAAGTTGCAGTCGAGCACCACGAGCGACCGCGCGCCCATGGTCAGGGCCTGCCGCATCGGGACGTTCGCCACCAGGCCGCCGTCGTAGAGCCGCAGCGACCCGAACTGCACGGGCGGGAAGATGCCCGGGATGGCGGCGCTGGCCAGCAGCGCCGGAAGCAGCGGGCCTTCGCCCAGGACATGCGGGCGGGCCGTGGCGATGTCCGTGGCCATCGCCACGAACGGCAGGGCGAGGTCGTCGAACGAGGTATCGGCGCCCATGAAGTCGGCGATGACGGCCGCGAGCCCGGTGCTGGCGAACAGGTGCGTCTTGGTGTGCTGGAGGGTCCGCATCTGTGACAGCAGCCCGCCGGGGAAGACCCGCTCGCGCGTCATCCGCGGCCACAGGTGCGACAGGCGGTTCGCCGCGCTCTTCGGGTCGAGCGCGATGACCGCGCCGTTGAGCGACCCGACCGAGGTGCCCGCGACGACGTCAGGCGTGATGTCATGCTCGGCGAGCGCCTGCAGCATCCCCACCTGCACCGCGCCCAGGCTCCCGCCGCCGCCGAGCACGTACCCCACCGGCCGGGGCAGGCCCGCAATAGTCATGTCCGCCTCCATCGCTACCATGCCCGCCGACCCGGGGACCCCGCTGGGCGATGGCGCGGCCGCGCTGACCTCGGCCCGGCCGCGGTCAGCCGGCGAAGGACCCATGCCGGCCCGCGCCGGCCCGGAACCGCTCGGCGCCCTGGGCCGCCTCGGCCGTCAGCGCATCCCGCCCGTGCGCGAACTCCGAGGCCAGCGCGGCGGCCTCGCTGAGGCCCTCCTGGTCGAGCACTGACGCGCGGTCGCTGCGCAGGCAGGTCTGCGGGAACGCGGCGATCTGCGCCGCGAGTTCCTGCGCGGCGGCCAGAGCCTGCCCGGCCGGGACGACGCGATTGGCGAGCCCGATCGCCGCCGC
>JASIGD010000556.1 GCA_030045295.1 Streptosporangiaceae bacterium | reverse complement strand
GCTGCTTCAGGACTGATACGGGTGCCGTTCACGCAAACGATCTTGGACTTGGGCACGTATTGGGCACAGAGAGCCGCAGATGACGGCCTTGGGCCGCGTTCAGCCGCATATCCGGATAAAATCCAAGATCACGAAGACCAGAAGTTTCAGCAGCTCAAGGGGCCTTATCGGCGAATCTGGGATGTGGGGCGGGTGGGGCTCGAACCCACGACCGGCGGATTATGAGTCCGCTGCTCTGACCGGCTGAGCTACCGCCCCGGCAACGGGTGAACACTACACCAGTTCGCTGCGGCCGTCGACGCGGCCCGCGCGCCCTGAAGTCGCCCGGCAAGCTATGGTTTTCAGTGGTCTGAGAGGACATGCGGCCAGGGTGGGAGAACTGATGACGGTGCAGGATCAGGAGACGTTCGGCTTCCAGGCTGAGGTAGTGCAGCTCCTGGACTTGATGATCAACTCGCTCTACAGCAACAAGGAGATCTTCCTGCGCGAGCTGATCTCGAACGCATCGGATGCCATCGACCGGCTGCGGCTTGAACTGCTCTCCAGCGGCGAGGACCCGGAGGGCGAGGGACCGCTGCAGATCCGCGTCTCGTACGACAAGGACGCGAGGACGATCACGGTCGCCGACAACGGCATCGGGATGAGCCGCGCAGAGGTGATCGAGCACATCGGCACCATCGCCAAGTCGGGGACCCGCGAGTTCTTCCAGGCGCTGACCGGCGACCAGCGCAAGGACGCCACCCTTATCGGCCAGTTCGGGGTGGGTTTCTATTCGTCGTTCATCGTGGCGGACCGGGTGGAGCTGACCACCAGGCGGGCCGGTCTGGCCGCGGACGAGGCCGTCCGCTGGACCTCCGACGGCCGGGGCGAGTACACGCTGGAGGCGGTGCAGAGTCCGTCCCGGGGAACCACGGTCGTGCTCCACCTTCGCGACGGAGAAGACGACTTGCTGAGCGGCTACCAGCTGCGCTCGATCATCCAGAAGTACTCCGATCACATCAGCCTGCCTATCCTCATGCCGCGGGAAGCGACCGGCACGGCAGAAAAAGAGGCCGACTCGGAGCCGGCGGCGGACGAGACCGTCAACCAGGCCGCCGCGCTGTGGACGCGACCGAAGAACGAGATCAGCGACCAGGACTACATCGAGTTCTACCGGCACATCACCGGCGACTACGCCGATCCGCTCAGCTGGGTGCACAGCAAGATCGAGGGGACCTACGAGTACACGCTGCTCCTGTTCATCCCCGCCCGCGCCCCGTACGACCTGTGGATCCTGGACTCGTCGCGCGGCATCAGGCTGCACGTCAGGCGGATTTTCATCATGGAGGACTCGGGCCAGCTGATGCCGCGCTACTTGCGGTTCATCCGGGGCGTGATCGACTCCGCCGACCTGCCGCTCAACGTGTCGAGAGAACTGCTGCAAGGCAGCCGGGTGGTGGACCGGATCCGCTCCAGCGCGGTCAAGAGGGTGCTGCAGCTGCTGAAGGACATGGCCGAGAAGGAACCGGAGAAATACGCCACGTTCTGGAAGGAGTTCGGCGCGGTCCTGAAGGAAGGCATCGTCGAGGACTTCGGCAACAAAGACGAGATCGCCGGGCTGGCGCGTTTCTCCACCACCCAATCCGCCGACGGCGTCACGCTGGCCGACTACGTGGCCCGGATGAAGGAAGGCCAGGAGAAGATCTACTACCTGCTGGCGCCGACGCTGGCCGCCGCCACCAGCAGCCCGCACCTGGAGGCCTTCCGGGCCAAGGGCGTCGATGTGCTGCTGCTGACCGACGCCGTGGACCACTGGGTGGTCACGAGCCTGCACGACTTCGACGGCAAGCGGCTGCAATCAGTCGCACAGGGCTCGGCCGACCTGGGCGGGCTGGAGGACGAAGCGGAGAAGGCGGCCCGCGACCAGGCGAGCACCGAGTTCGCCGACCTGCTGGCCAAGCTGAAGGGAGCCCTGGACGGCCAGGCCTGGGACGTTCGGCTGACGAATCGCCTGACCACCTCCCCGGCTTGCATCGTGGCCAACGAGGCGGAGATCACTATCAACCCGGCCCGGCTGCTGAGGGGCTCGGGGCTGCCCAGCCAGCCGGTGCTCGAGATCAACCCGAAGCACCCGCTGGTGGACAGGCTCAATCGCCATCAGGACGACCCGCGCCTGGCGGACTGGGCCTCGGTGCTCTTCAACCAGGCAGTGCTTACTCTCGGCGCCAGGATCGACGACCCGGCCGCGTTCGTCGGCCGGCTGAACGACCTGCTCACCGCCCTGACCGAAGACGACTAGCCTCCAGCTTGCGCGGTCTGGGCGGGCGGAAGCTGCACGCTGACCACGGCCGAACGGCCACCGTGCACCACGGCGAGGGCGTCTTTCAGCACCCGGGGTAGTTCGTTCGGGTCGGTGACCGTCACGCCGTAGGCACCGCCCGCCGCGGCCGCGATACCAGGCAAGTCAGCTTCCGGCTCGAGCGAGGCGCGGAAATCGTCCGCCGCGGCGGCGGCACCCGACGGGTGGACCCCGAGCGCGGAGAACTTGACCGCAGCCCAGCCGCGGTTGTCGTAGATGATGGTCAGCGAGGGTGCGTTGTACCGGCGGGCGACCCACTGGGCCGAGGACGGCACTCCGAACAGGTAAGAGCCGTCCCCGACCAGGGATACCACCGTCCGTTCGGGATAAGAGGCGAGCTTAGCCCCTACGGCGCCGCCGCCGGCCCAGCCCAGGGAACCGCCGCCGGACCCCAGGAGCGATCCGGGCTTGCTGGCGCGCAGGTGTTCCGCCACCACCGGATAGTTGGTGATCGCTTCGGTCAGGACGAGAGCGTCGGTGCCGCGCAGCAGCTCGCGGATGCATCCGGTCAGGTACCTCGGCGTGATCACGCCGGACTGGGGCTGCTCCAGCGCGTCGAGCGCGGCACGGCGCGCCCGGTGAGCGGCCGTGAGCACGGCTCGCCGGGTCTCGACCGCCCCCGCATCGAAAAGGACTTTGTCCCGAACGAGCCGGGCGACCTGCTCCAGGGCCACCTTCGAGTCGGCCGCGGCGACGCGGCGCTCGGGGATGTGCCACATCGGCATGCGTGACTTGAGGGGCTCGATGTCGACGCCGTAGATCGCGGCGCCGGGCGAGGGCCTGTTGCTGGCGTGAATCCACGGCACGTCACTGTCCACGACCAGGATGACATCGGCCCTGGCCAGCACCGGGTTCTGCTCGGTAGTGGTGAACTGGTAGCCGCAGTGCAGCGGGTGGTCGC
>JASIGD010000555.1 GCA_030045295.1 Streptosporangiaceae bacterium | reverse complement strand
CGTTCCACCCTGCCGTGCGCGCCTGGTTCGAGCGCCGGTTCCCGGCGGGCCCGACCGAGCCGCAGGCCGCGGGCTGGCGGGAGGTGGCGGCGGGCCGGCACACGCTGATCGCGGCGCCCACCGGTTCGGGTAAGACGCTGGCCGCGTTCCTGGTCTGCATCGACCGGCTTTACCGCCAGGAGGGAACGGGGGGACGGGCAGACCCCCCGGGCGCGGGGGGGTCGTCCCCCCGGGGGCCAACAGTGGTGTACGTGTCGCCGTTGAAGGCGCTGGCGACCGACATACACCAGAACCTGGAGGCGCCGTTGCGCGAGATCGACGCGGTGGCCGGGGAACTCGGGCTCGACGCGCCGGCCATCCGGGTGGCGGTCAGGACCGGCGACACGGCCGCCGCCGAGCGGACCGCGATGCTCAAGAACCCGCCCGACATCCTCATCACCACTCCCGAGTCGCTGTACCTGCTGGTGACGGCGGAACGGAGCAGGTCGATGCTCCGCGGTACCCGGACCGTGATCGTGGACGAGATCCACGCCGTCGCGGCGAACAAGCGCGGCTCGCACCTGGCCCTGACGCTGGAGCGGCTCGCGCACGTCGCCGAGGGACCGGTACAGCGGGTCGGGCTGTCCGCGACCGTCCGGCCGGTCGAGGCGATCGCCCGGCTGCTGGTGGGCGCGGGCGAGGACCGCGATAACCCGGACGGGACGCCGCGGTGCGCGATCGTGGATTCCGGGCACCGCAGGCAGCTGGAGCTCGCGCTGGAGCTGCCCGACGACGAGCTCGGCGCGGTCGCCACCGGCGAGCAGATGGCGCAGATCCTGGATATGATCGCGGGGCACGTGGCGGGGCACCGGACCACGCTGGTGTTCGTCAACACCCGGAGCATGGCCGAGCGCGTCGCTCATCAGCTCGGAGAACGGCTCGGGGACGAGCTCGGCGCGCAGGTCGCTGCGCATCACGGATCCCTGTCCAAGGGACGCAGGCAGCGCGTCGAGGCCCGGCTGCGCGCCGGGGACCTGCGCGCCCTGGTCGCCACGGCCTCGCTCGAGCTGGGCATCGACATCGGCCCGGTCGAGATGGTGTGCCAGATCGGCTCCCCGCGCAGCATCGCCACCTTCCTGCAGCGGGTGGGGCGGTCCAATCACACCCGCACCGGGACGCCGGCCGGGCGGCTGTATCCGACCACGCGCGACGAGCTGGTGGAATGCGCCGCGCTGCTGCGCGGGGTGCGGTGCGGCCGGCTGGACGCCATCGTCATCCCGGAGCGGCCGCTGGACATCCTGGCCCAGCAGGTGGTGGCCGAGTCGGCGGCCGAGCAGTGGGCGGAAGGCGAGCTGCTGAGCCTGGCCCGGCGCGCGGCGCCGTTCCGTGACCTGTCGCGCGAGGACTTCGACGACGTGACCGAGCTGCTCGCCGAGGGAATCCGCACCGGCCGCGGCCGCCGGGCTTACTACCTGCACCGCGACCAGGTGAACGGAACCGTCAAGGCCCGCCGCGGCGCGCGGCTGGCCGCGCTGACCTCGGGCGGGGCCATTCCCGAACTCGGCGACTTCAGGGTCATCGCCGAACCCGATGAGGTACAGGTCGGGTCGGTCCACGAAGAATGGGCCACCGAGAGCAGGCCGGGCGACGTCTTCCTGCTCGGCACCCACTCCTGGCGGATCCGCCGGGTGGAACCCGGGACCGTTCGGGTGATCGACGCGCACGGCGCGCCGCCGTCGGTGCCGTTCTGGCAGGGCGAGGCCCCGGGGCGCACGAGGGAGCTTTCCGAGGAGGTCTCGGCGCTGCGCCAGGCCATCGCGGACCGGGAGCCGGGCGAGGCGCGCCGGTGGCTGGAAGCCGAGTGCGGGATCGGCCAGGCGGCGGCCGACACCATCATCGCGTACCTGCGGGCGGGGCTGGCCGCGCTCGGGGCGCTGCCCACGGTGAACGCCATCATCCTGGAGCGGTTCTTCGACGAGGCCGGCGGGATGCAGCTGGTCGGGCATGCGCCGTTCGGTTCCCGGGTGAACCGGGCGTTCGGGCTGGCGCTGCGCAAACGGTTCTGCGTGACGTTCGACTTCGAGCTCCAGGCGGCGGCCAGCGATAACGCGATCCTGCTCTCGCTCGGGCCGCAGCACAGCTTCCCGCTGGACCGGGTGCCGAAGTTCCTGGCGTCGAAGACGGTGGAACAGGTGGTACGGCAGGCGGTCCTCACCTCGCCGCTGTTCCAGGCCCGCTGGCGGTGGAACCTCAACACCTCGCTGACCGTGTTGCGGAGGCGGGGCGGCCGCAAGAACCCGCCCGCGATCCAGCGGATGGAGGCCGACGACCTGATGGCGGCGGTGTTCCCGACGCTGGCCGCGTGCCAGGAGAACGTGGCACCCGGCCCGATCGAGATCCCCGATCACCCGCTGGTCCGCCAGACGCTGGAGGACTGCCTGCACGAGGCGATGGACATCGACGGGCTGCGTGAGGTGGTGGCCGGGATCGAGGCGGGCCGGATCACCGTGATCACGCGGGATACCACCGAGCCTTCGGTGCTCGCGCACGAGATCTTGAACGGGATGCCGTACACGTTCCTGGACGACGAGACCGAGGCCGCGAACCGGCG
>JASIGD010000554.1 GCA_030045295.1 Streptosporangiaceae bacterium | reverse complement strand
TGATCGTCATGGTGTGCTCCACCGCAGGCGGGTGTTCAGTGAAAGACTACGGTCCGGTCGCCGTTGAGCAGCACCCGGTGCTCGGCGTGCCAGGTCACCGCGCGCGCGAGAACCTGGGCCTCGACGTCGCGGCCCGCCTCGGCGAGGCGCCCGGGCGAGAGCGTGTGGTCGACCCGGATCACGTCCTGCTCGATGATCGGTCCCTCATCCAGGTCGGGCGTCACGTAGTGCGCGGTCGCGCCGACCAGCTTGACGCCGCGCGCGTGCGCCTGATGGTAGGGCTTGGCGCCCTTGAAGCTCGGCAGGAACGAGTGGTGGATGTTGATCATCCGGCCCTCGAACCGCTCACATAGCTCGGCGGATACGATCTGCATGTACCGGGCGAGCACGATGAGGTCGGCGCCGAACTCGTCGACGAGCCCCCGCAGGCGAGCCTCGGCGGCCGCCTTGGTGTCCGGCGTGACCCGGATGCGGCGGAACGGGATGTTGTAGGCGAAGGCCAGTTCGCCGAAGTCCGGGTGGTTGGACACCACCGCCACGATGTTGACCGGCAGCGTGCCCGTCCGCCAGCGGAACAGCAGGTCGTTCAGGCAGTGGCTGAGCCGGGAGACCATGATCAGGGTGCGCACCCGCGCGGCATTGTCGTGCAGCTGCCAGGACATCTGGTACTCCTCGGCCACCTGGGCGAAATCACGCTTCAGGTCGCTGAGCTGGGCTCCGGACGGCACGCCGAAGTGCACGCGCATGAAGAACCGCCCGTCCGGGGCTTCCCCGTACTGCTGGCTGGCCAGGATGTCGGCCGACTGCCGGACCAGGAAGCCGGACACCGCGTACACGATCCCCGGCTTTTCCGGGCACGAGAGCGTGAGCACGTACTCCTGCCCCCACGCGGCATCCACCGGCTAGTCACCTAGCTCGCGCCGGCGGCGCTGGACGAAGTCGTCGAGTTCGGCCCGGATGGCGTCGTCGAGCGGCGGCGGCGAGAACTGCTCCAGCTTCGCCCGCCAGATCTCGCCGGCCCGGGCGGCGGTGTCCTTGCCGCCGAGCTTGATCCAGCGCTCGAAGTTGGCGGTGGAGGACAGCATCGGGCGGTAGAAGCATTCGCGGAACCGCTCCATCGTGTGCGCGGCGCCGAGGAAGTGCCCGCCGTGCCCCACCTCCTGGTGCGCGCCGAACGCCAGCGATTCGGCGTCGATCTCCAGCGGGGTGAACTCCACCCGCAATTCGCGCAGCAGCTCGACGTCGATGATGAACTTCTCGTAGCAGCTGACCAGGCCGCCCTCCAGCCAGCCGGCTGAGTGCATGACGAAGTTGGTGCCGGCCAGGAAGGTGGGCAGCAGCGTCATCAGCGCCTCGTAGGCGGCCTGCGCGTCTGGAACCTGGCTGGAGTTCAGCCCGCCACCGGTGCGGAACGGCAACCCGTAGTGCCGTGCCAGCTGGCCGGTGCACAGCAGGCCGATGGCCGATTCGGGCGTGCCGAACGACGGCGAGCCGGACTGCATGTCGATGTTGGACAGGAATGACCCGAAGATCACCGGGCAGCCCGGCCGG
The DNA here is from genome assembly GCA_030045295.1 of Streptosporangiaceae bacterium. The sequence continues at coordinate 1,067 of JASIGD010000554.1, read as the reverse complement.
ATCAGCTGGGCCAGGGCGATGCCGGACAGCGCCTCGGCCAGCTGCTGGACCAGCGCGGCCGGGATCGTCACCGGGGACATCGCCCCCATCAGCAGGAACGGAGTCAGCACCACCGGCTGACCGGCGGCGCAGTACTCGAACTGCGCGTCCAGCATCCGGTCGTCCCAGCGCAGCGGCGAGTTGCAGTTGATCAGCGAGATCGTCGCCGGCACGCGCTCGATCGTCTCGCGCCCGCCGAACAAGATCTCCGTCATCCGGATCGTGTCGGCGGCGTTCGGCCCGGAGACCACGTTGCCCATGTAGATCTTGTCGGTCAGCGTCTGCAGCGCGTAGATCATGTCCAGGTGCCGCGAGTCGAGCGGCGCGTCGTTCGGCTCGCAGATCACTCCGCCCGCCGAGTCCAGCTCGTCGTAGGCCTGGGACAGGCTGGCCAGCTGGCGGAAGTCGTTCAGCGTGGCGTCCCGGCGCACGTCGCCCTCGCGCACGAACGGGCAGCCGTAGACGGCGCTGAACACCATGTGGTCGCCGCCGATGTGCACGTTGTGAGCCGGGTTGCGGGCTTGCACGTCGAACTCGCGCGGCGCCCGGGCCACCTGCTCCAGCACGAACTCCGGGTCGAGGTACACCACCTCGCCGTCCACGCGCTGGCCGGCCTTGGCGAACAGCTCGACCGCCTCGGGCTTGGCGAACTGGACGCCGATCTCGGAGACGATCCGGCGCCAGCCGCGGTCCAGCACCGCGATCGCGTCCGCGGAGAGGATCTCGTACCTCGGCATCGTGTTGACGAACATCGATTCTCACCGTGCCCTCGGGTGCGTCCAGCGGGAGACAAACGTGCGCTTGACCGATATTAGACCGGCCGCTTACGATCACATAGTAGAACTAGGTCCCATAAAGTGGAACCTCGCGACGAACGGAATCCGGATGAGCAACCAGAACGGGACCCAGGCCGTCGACCGGGCGGCCCGCCTGCTCACGGAGGTCGTGCACTCGGCGGACCCGATGACGTTCACCGAGCTCAGCGCGGCCACCGGGCTGGCCAAGTCCACCACGTCCCGGCTGCTGCT
>JASIGD010000553.1 GCA_030045295.1 Streptosporangiaceae bacterium | reverse complement strand
TGATCAGCGGCTTTGCCACCATGTACGGTGCCATGCAGGCAACCCTCGCCCGGCAAGGCGTCACCGGCGCCCAGCACGCGGACATGCACGCGCGGGCATTCGCCCGTGCAGCGGCCAGCGGCCAGTACCCGAACCTGGCCGCGGCGCTCGCCACACCAGGCCCCGCACGCGCCCAGGACGACGTATTCGAATCCAGCATCAGCCGCCTCATCGACGCCGCCAGACCAGCCGACAACCCGCAATGACACGGCCCCAACTCGGGCCAGAAGGGGAAGGATCCGCCCCGCTCAACCAGCGCTGGCGCACCCTCCAGCACATCACCGCCAGCCCCCAGCAAACCGGCGCCACCGCCCGCGCAGCGCTCGTCCTCACCCATTTTCGAGTACGGCTACATCACGTGAATTTCGTTGAGATCACGTCACTGAAATCCGATTTGCTACGGTATCGCCATAATGATGGTCCGCGAGTTACGCCCGGTGACCTGTGGAAGGACTGTGCATAAACTGGTGGATAACCGCAGCTAGATGCGGATAACCGCTTGTTTTTTGTGGATATAGTGTGGATGCCGAAAAGAATAGAAATAATTGCGCATAGGCCCTTGCGCGACCCCTCACCGAGGCAGTAGAAATACTTTCACCGTCAGAGACGGGCACCACCCGGGGGCGACTCCGGGACGTGGGAGAAGCCGGTCAACCGGCACCTCGCGCGGGTGGCTGGTACTGGCGGACGGCCCGCGGGACCGGGAAAGCCGGGCAACTGGTCAACCTGGTACCGCGTGACCGGGCAAGGCCCCCTCCATCTCATACGTGGAGGGGGCCTAGTTCTATTCTGCCGGACGGATACGTCTTCCCCGCAGAACGACACGCCAGAATTCGCTGGCGCGCCATCGGCATTTAACGGCCCTCGCAGCCCGCCGGGTTCGTCCCGGGCCATCAATAGGTAAATGAGACGAGCAGCGCCACCAGCGACACGGCGATGATTGTCAGGGTGACCAGCCTGAGCTGTCCCGGGCGGTGATGCGGCAGCCGGCCGAGCTGCCAGATCACCAGGGCGACGGCCAGCAGGATCAGACCCGGGACGACGTCCTTTTTCAGCACGACGCCGCCGACGGCGGCGAAGGAGATCGCCGTCCGGGTCCAGGCCAGCGCCGTCCGCTCCCGGGCCAGGCCGGGATCACGGTCCTCAGGGTCGTTATCTTCGGCCGTCATCGCAGCGCCGAGACCAGGACCACTACGGCGGAGACAACGGCCATGACGAAGATGATCACGGTCAGGATCTTGGGCATGATCGACCGGGGCAGCGGCTCTCCGTGCCGCATGGCCCACTGGCTCTTAACCCATTCGGCGTACGCGGTCACCGCGACGACCGCGCCGAACACGATGAGCGGCACGCCGAGCACGTGCCGGCCCCACGGCACGCCGGGGAACGGGGGGAGCAGCTGAATGATGCCCAGCCCGGCCACCACCAGCGCGAGCGCGGTCCGGCTCCAGGCCAGGAAGGTGCGCTCGTTCGCGAAGGTATACCGGGGATCGGGCTCGGTGCCGCCGTCGTCCGACCCCGGGTTACGGGAATCTGCCACCCGCACCCCCTTCGCTCGATCGAGATCGCACCAGAAATCTTTCCAAAAAAGCGTTGGCCCCGGCAGGGCCTCGGCGGTCCAGGCGGCTGGCGGGCAGGCAAGTTCGGCCCGCCGGGCGGCAGTCAGGCCGGGCTGGGCGCGCCCGCCCCGGTCCGTTCGGGATAAAGATCTTGATCGTGTCCGTCCGCGGCGGCACGCAGGGCCGAAAACGCCGCGGCAATGGCATCCAGGGACCAGTGTGCGTTCAGCCCGCTGGGGTTCGGCACGACCCACACCGGCGCGCCGCCGAGCCGGTCGGGCTGCGGTCCGGTGCTAGCCCGCGGGTGGCCGAACGCCGTCCGGTAGGCGGTCACGCCGGCGATCGCGACGATGCGCGGCCGATACTCGGCGACCAGGGCGGCCAGGCGCTCGCCGCCCGCCTGGAGTTCGGCGCGGCCCAGCTCGGAGGCTTGCGCGGTCGCGCGCGCCACCAGGTTGGTGATGCCTAGCCCGAAGCCGGGCAGCAGGTCCTGCTCGCGGGGGGCGAGCCGGCGCGGGGTGAAGCCGGACAGGTAGAGGGCGGGCCAGAACCTGTTGCCCGGCCGGGCGAAGTGCCACCCCGTCGCGGCCGAGTACAGGCCCGGGTTGATGCCGCAGAACAGCACCCGGAGGACTGACCCCGGTTCGGGCAGCACGTCGGGGATGGTGCGGTCCCTGGCCGCTTCCAGGTCCAGCTTTGTCATAGGTCCTAGCATGCTCCCGCAGTTGGGGCCACAGTTAGGGCAGAGGGTGGGCCTGGAAGAAAGCCCACATGGTCGAGTTGGCATCGACCGCATCGCTCTGCGGACCGAGCACCGCGGTGATGATAGCCGGGATTTTCGGCCCGCCTGGCCATTCGTGGCCTTCACCGTTGAGGGAATACAGCTCGACGGCGGTTCCCGCGGTGCAGCCGGAGTAGCTGGTCAGGCTGTAGCCGTGACCGGAGATGGTACGCGGGCTGGCGGCCTGGCAGCCGTCGTGCGCGGCCCAGAGCCGCGCGGCTTCCGGCACTGAGTAGGTCCAGTAGGCCTGGCCGTGACCGTTGTAAGGGTCGACCGGGTCGGCGGTGCCGTGGAAGGCGATGACCGGCACGGGCCTGCCGGCCGGGCAGGGACTGGGGAACCGCAGGCCGGCTACCGGAGCGACCGCGGCGAAAGTCCCGGATGCGTCGCACGCGAGCTGGCTGGCCATCCGCCCGCCCCCCGATACGCCTGTGGCGTACACCCGGTGCAGGTCAATGCAGTACCGGCCGGCCAGGTCGTGGACCAGATCGGTGAGGAACGTGACATCGTCGGCCGCTCCGGCCGGCGGGTACTTACCGCCGACCAACGGCTCGCCGGGGATGTTCCAGTCGTAGCCCCCGCCGTCCGCGATCAGCGCCTGGGGATAGGCGACGATAAACCCGTCGGTATCGGAGGTGGCGTCCATGCCGCTGAACACTTCCTGCTGCCGGGCGGTGCTCTGGCTGCCGTGCAGGTTGAGCACCAGCGCCACCGCGGTGGACCCGCTGTAATGCGCGGGCACGTGCACGATCACTTCGCGGCGGTGGCCGTCCAGTTGCGGATAGTACAGCGTCGAACCGGTGGCGGCGCTGTGCCCGCAGCCTGACACCGCCGAGGAGGTTACGGAGGCACTCGCCGTGGCCACCGGCGCCGCTGCGGGCCGCGAATGGCCTCCGCAGCCTGAGGCAAGCGTGCCCAGGAGCATGGCGACGGCCGACACCAGGGTGGCGCTTCGGCGCCGCCTAGTTAGCCTCCGTGGTGGCCGGCGTGATGCGACGACGAGAGTCACGCCTCCCCCCTTGGCCCGGGCGGCGGGCTGTGGCTGCGGATGATCTTCCCGTTCGGGCTTTTCACCCGGCTGGTTCCGTCGGGGTGGACCGTCAGCGCCCACCCCATCTGGTGCAGCACGACGTGGTGATGCCAGGAACAGTAATCTTTGAGATTCGTGAGGCTGGTGTGCCCACCGTCGCTCCGGTGCACCACGTGATGCGGCTCGCAGCCCGACGCAGGCTGGTCGCAGCCGCCGGGGAACTGGCAGCCCTGGTCACGCAGGTCCACCAGGCGCCGCAGGTGCACTGGGATGTCGTCGGTCTGCCCGACGTCCAGCGGCAGCGACGGGCCGTTTAGCGGTTTGCCCAGCAAGTTACGGCGGAGGAACGAGGCCACCCCGCCCGGGCCGGAGACCACCTCCAGGATCTTGCCAAGCATCTGGTGCTCCAGCATGGCCAGCACCTCGGCGTCCCGGTCGGCGGAGGCATCCGGCTGGCCCTCGCCGGCGCCGGAGCGGATGCGGTGGTACTGGACGCATACGGCGATGAGTTCTTCCATCGCGGCGGGGTCGATGTCGGCGGTCACCACGGGCACGATTATCGCGTCGCAGGCGACTTTCCGGGCGGCGTTGCCATCCAGCCAGGCGCCGCCGTCGCCGGTGCTCACGGAGGCGGCGGCGCGGTGGGCCGCCCACCGGGCCCGGAACTGTTCGATCCACTTGTCTTGCAGTACGGAGTCCGGGTCCATCTCGAGCAGGTCGGCGAAGGAAATATGGACCAGTGCCTTGGTCGGCTGCCCGGCGCGCTGAGGCAGCAGGCCGGAGGCCAGCAGCCGCTTCATCGCCTCCTCGAGCGCGTCGTGATACCGCTGCGGCCTGGTCCGCAGGTCGCCGGCCCCCAGCGGGGCCGACAGCGCGTCGAGCACCGCCTGGACCATCGCGGCACACTCTGGGGTGAGATCGCCGCGGATGAGTCCCGCGCCGTCTAGCGTGGTGTCCAGGTAAAGGCCCCGGTCCAGGTGCCTGTCGTTCTCGTCGTCCGGGTCGGGCGGGGCTGTGCGGTACCGGATCTCGGCGCAGATCGCAGCCAGCGCCCGCAGGTCGGCTCCGGCCCGGGCCGCGGCGACCAGGATCTCTTCGGCCTGCTCCCGGTACTCCTCCGGGATGGCAAGGGTCCACCGGGCCAGCTGCAGCGCCACCGACCTGGTGACCACGTCCCCCTCCGCCAGCGACGTCAGCAGCGGCCGGTGACCCCGCGCCAGCGCCTGCACCGCTTTGTACTCACCGGCCTGGCCGCGGCTCACCCGCAGCGAATTCACCAGCCACGTCCGGGTCGTCCGCTGCCCATCGGCCAGGTGCCCGTCCTTGGTGTCAAACGCCGCCAGCAACTGGCCCCGAGCCGCCGCCTCTACCGCGTCGGCGCGTTCCAGACCGCGCAAGCACTGCGCGATGGCCTCCGCTGGCATCTGCGCCGCATTCGCTCCAGCCAGGAACCCCATCGCCGATTCCAGCATCCCCAGCGCCTCAGCCGCGTTCGACGGAACCACCACATTGCCCATGGCGCTTGTCTCACCTCCCCTCCGGCTTGCCCCCACCCTGGCTCCCGGACCGTGGGATCGTATTGCCGAAAACTCCTCCAGGCCGTGCTCGGTAATGCTCGGCATTGTTTTCTAATTCATACTCTAACAAGCGTGTCTGACATTCTTATGACCGACACGCTGAAGCATTCGATTTTCTTCAGGACTTCCCGGTGGCACAGGGAATTGCCGTTCAGGGACCCATCGCGATACTTGGCGGCGGGTCCGTGGCCGCGCGGGCTGAGAGGAAGCGCCCCGGGCCGTAGGGGACTAGCTCAGCGGCCGGGGTTCCGGTTATGAGCTCCGCGGCGATGAGGCGGGACAGGTGGGCGGCCAGGGTTACGCCGCTGTGAGTGACCGCGACATAGAGGTTGGTCGCGCCGGGCACGCGGCCCACGATGGGCTGGCCGTCGACTGGCATGGGGCGGACGCACACCTGGTACTGGACGACGCGGGCGTCGTCCAGGCCACCGACCGTGCGGCGGGCGCGGCGGAGCAGCTCGTCCGCCCAGCGGCGCAGGTCGGTCTCGGGGGTGTGCAGGTCCACGGCCGCGTCCGGGGCCTCCAGGTGCAGGAGCCCGCCCGGATGCGGCCGCAGGCATATCTCGGGCGTGTGCACCACTCGCGCCGGGCCTTGCGGTCCGACCGGGCCGGCCCGGACCACCAGCCCGGGCGCGGTCGCTCCCGGCGTCGCCCAGGCCACGAGCGGCACCGGGC
>JASIGD010000552.1 GCA_030045295.1 Streptosporangiaceae bacterium | reverse complement strand
ATGCCGGCCGCGGGGCAGGCCCAGTGCGTGCGGACCTTCGAGCACGTCCAGGCGATGTGCACGGCGGCGCGGTCGTCGATCCTGGCCGCCTTCACCGCCGCGCAGGGGTACCACGCCGACGCGGACTACAGCCTGCGGGCCTGGCTGATCAACCGGCTCCGGATCACCAAGGGCGCCGCGACCGGGTATGCGTCCTGGGCGCGGCGGACCATCACTCATCCCCGGGTCCTGCAAGCGCTGGCGGCGGCGGAGGTCTCGCAGATATCGGAGTCCATCGCCAGGACCGTGTGCGACTGGACCGACAAGCTACCGGAGGACTGCCGGGACGCGGCCGATGCGATCCTGGTCGCCGCCGCGCGGGCCGGCGCGGATCTGCGGGATCTGGCCGAGCTGGCCGGGGAGATCTACGCCAGGTCGCGGCGGGAAAACTCCGATGACGGGCCGGAGGACGGGTTCGATGACCGGTCCGTCCGGCTGGAGACCACGTTCGCCGGCGCGGGAGTGATCGCGGGTGACCTGACCCCCGAATGCGCGGCGGTGGTCGGCGCGGTGCTGGACGCGCTGTCCGCCCCGGCCGGCGCCGCCGACACCAGGACCCACGAGCAGCGGTACCACGACGCGCTGGCCGACGCCATGCAGCGGCTGCTCAGCGCCGGGCTGCTGCCCGAGCGGGCCGGGCAGCCGGTCAAGGGGTGGGTGCACGTCTCGCTGGCCGAGCTGCGGGCCATGGACGCCGAGTCGGTGCTGCAGGGGGAGTGGGTCACCGCGGTCCGCGCCCGGTGGGCCGCGTACCGGGCCGCCGCGTCGGTATCCGGCAGCGACGGCGCCGCCTGGCTGGACGGGGCCGCGGCCCGCGCCATGACCTGCGACGCCGTGGTCACCCCGGTCGTGACGGGCGAGGTCGACCCCGGCGCCCTGGAGGACCTGGTCCGGCTGTGCGCGGAACTGCACAGGCTCAGCCACGGGCGCGGCGGCCGGGCCAGCCCGCAGCCGCCTCCGGCCTCCCCCGGGCCGCTGACCGCGCACGCCCGGGAGATGCTCGAGCGGGCCATCATCGGCAAGGCCGCCGACCTGCTGTCCGGCCCGGGCGGGCTTGCCTCGTTCTTGCGTCGGCAGCAGCTCGGCGCCCGGCTGGCCGGGCCGTCCCTGCCCCTGGACATCGGCTACTCCGACACCGTCCCGGCCGGGATCCGCCACGCCGTGCTGCTGCGCGACCGGCACTGCCGGTGGCCCGGCGGCTGCGGCCAGCCCGCCGCCGCCTGCCAGGTGCACCACGTCCGGCACAAGGCCGACGGCGGCCCGACCAGCGTCAACGGCTGCATCCTGCTGTGCTGGTACCACCACCAGGTAGTCATCCACCGCTGGGGCTGGACCCTGGTCCTGCACCCCGACGGCACCACCACCGCCCGCAGCCCCGACGGCACCAAGACCCTGCACAGCCACGGCCCCCCGGCAGCGCCCGGCTGAGCAAGCCCGTCTGACCCTAAGTGACGAGGCAGCTCGACGAACGTCCCCCGCCGTGGGCGTGCCCGGTATTCGCCGCAAGCCCTTGAGCCGGGAACGCCGTGGCCAGCGCGCGGGCAATCAGGTAGGCGCGCGCCTCATATCCGGACGAGGTGTAGTGAATGCCGTCCGAGATGAACCAGCTGTCCTTGGCCGCCGCGGCCCAGTCGTACACTCGCATGTTCGGGTAGCTGGCGCAGGCCCGGATCAGCGCCCGGTTCCACAGTTGCATGTTGCTTTCCGAGTATGGCCCGCTGGCGAGCAGCGACTTGACGTTCACCCACATCACTGGCTCGTTGCCGATCAGAGACATCATCTGCTTGATCCGCGTGGCGAGGCTGACCGGCGAGCCGACGTATACGTCCGCCGTGTCATTGGTTCCCAGGGCCAGCACCCAGCACCCCCGGTATCCGTGCTGTATCAGTTGCTGGGCGACCGTATAAGCGTTCGGTTGGCCATCGTAAGTCTCGACGATCGACCGAGCGCCCGAGATCTCTGGGATGAATGTGGTTACGCCTACCCGCGCGTACTGGGCGCCGATCCTGTCTCGCGGATTCGGCAGGTAATCGGGCGAGATCAGGCCCTCTGAGGTGGAGTCGCCGATGTGCACCACCGCCCGGCAGCTAGTGCGGGCCGGGTCACGTGCGGGTACCCGAATGCTGCTCGCCGCGGCGTGCGCGGGCGGTGGAGTGCCCGCGGCCGTGGCGCTGGGCTGCACGACACCGGTCATGCCGCAGCTGGCCAGCACCAGCACGGGCACGGATGCCGCGACCGCGATCCGGGTTTGCCGTCCCACGGCGTCGCGATGCAGGCCGATGCGTATCTGAGCCCACCACTGGCTCAGGCCGTCACGGCGGATGGGTTCCTCGAGGTACCGCCAGGACAGTTCCGCACATCCGATCGTCGCCGCCACCTGCAGCGCGCTGCGGGTCAGCGTTTCCCGCCCGTCAGCCGGGGTGGTCAGCACGATGATGGGAAAGTGCCACAGGTAGATGCCGTACGAGCGAACGCCCAGCCAGCGCAGCGGCTGCCACCCCAGTATCCGGCCGAACCTGCTGGCGGGTGAAGCAGCGGCAGCCACCATCAGCGCCGTGCCGAGTGAGAGCAGCACCATCCCGCCGCGGTAGAGGAACGGCGAGTACTCGCTTGTACGCCACACCAGGACGGCGAAAACGACCAGCCCGGCGGTCCCCGCACCGTCGAGGACCCATCGGGCCCCGTCTGGGACCTCGCTGCGAAGGTGCCTGCTGGGCCAGATGAAGGCTAGCGCCGCGCCGATCAGCAGCGCGAAGGCGCGGGTGTCCGTGCCTTCATACACCCGCGTCGGGTCGTAGCCGGGCCGGTAGAGCAGTGCCATCGTCACCGCCGAGGCGGCGGCTAGCAGCAGTGACGCTGCGGCCAGCCTGGTGCTGGTGCGAGGTCGCCTAAGGCGCAGGGCGATCCAGAGCAGCCAGGGCCAGATCAGGTAGAACTGTTCCTCCACGGCCAGGGACCACAGGTGGCCGAGCGGCGAGGGAGGCCCGAACTGGGCAAAGTAGGAGCTGTGCTGCGCGATCAGCCACCAATTGCTCACGTAGCCGACCGACGCCGCAACCGCGCCGCGGGTAGTCGGGAGCAGGGACCTGTCGAACAGCGTGACCCACGCGACGACCACCGCCAGCATCACGAACAGAGCCGGCAACAGCCTCCGGGCACGACGCAGCCAGAAATCTGCCAGCTGCAGCCCGCCGGTGGCCTCGTACTGGCCGAGCAGAAGATCGGTGATCAGGTAGCCGCTCAGCGTGAAAAAGACGCCAACCCCGAGCAGCCCGCCCTGTGCCCAGCCCCAACCCAGGTGATAGGCGACAACGGCCCCCACGGCAAGGGCGCGCAGCCCGTCAAGACCGGGGAGGTAACGCTGGCTCCTTCGTACCGGCTCGGGCATATCCCTCCACCACGGCGGCGCTATGTCTCCGGGGCGCATCCGGGCGCATTAGCCCGGTCGACCTAATCGAGTCATCACGCTAATTCCCGGACTGCCCAGCCGCACTGAGGCGCGCTGTCGCAGCCGAAAAAATGCGGAACTCCTGGCCCGGCGGCGCAGCCTTAATCAGTTCCCGGTCACGAGAACGTGAAAACGATGCCCAGATAAGCTGTTCGCCACACCGTGGCGGTCGTGGCCGTAGTCGGCGACCGGACCGGCCGCAGCCTGGCGTTAACCGCAGCACCGGAATCGGTTATCACATCGTCGCCAACTGCTTCTGCATCCTGCAGTATCGCACCACTTTACTCTGCCGCTGATTCTGTGCTGAGCGACGGGAAGCCACGATTGGCCTTCGGCTGCGCGGCGTGCTCTGCTCATTGTTATGGCAGCATTGCTTATTGGCCTGTCCACCGACACGAACGCGTCGGCGGGAGCCGCCCTATCTCCGCAGCAAGCCGGCTTAGCCGCGCTGATGAGGCCATTTGGCTCCACTTATAAGAACCTTATCCGGGCAGGCTGCCGCGGCACAGCCGACCCTAGGAAACCTAGGGTCAAGTAACCAAAAACAAGAGTTATCTGGCCCGAGATCGAGAGCACCTATCCTACGTACCTGCACGGATCTAATGCGGTAGGATGGCTGCCGGACTTCGAGGACCGTTAATGAATGACACGGCACGGGTTCGGTAACGCCCGCGGTGCACCGTCGAGGAAAATACTGAACGTTTCATCCGCCTCATGTTGCGTGCATCTCCAGGGTGCGGATGATCTTGGTCCGCGGCGACCCAGCAACCACGCGCCAAGCTGCACCTGATCGCGCCCTTGTCGGCAGATAACTCGGGTTCTGTTAGCCTGCGATCTCGCTGACCGCATGCGCGAGCCGGAGGGGTCGCGCAGTGGCGGCGCCTGACACCAGGACTTCGCGGCGGTTGGCAGCGCTCACGGCTGCCCTGGGTCACGGTTCAGGATGCGCCAAGCTGTGCGCCAGCACTGCGGCCGGCGTCGGCGGTGCGGCGCAGGAACGTGGCGATGAGCTCGAGCTCGTCGCTGGAGTAGTCGGCGCAGATCTTCGCGACCTCGGCGTTCATCCCGGAAGCGAGCCGCAGCACGTCCGCTCGGCGGCCCGGCACCGGCTGGAGGACGACGCCGCGGCGGTCGGAAGGATCGCGCTCGCGGATGACCCAGCCGCCGCGCTCCAGGCGGTCGATGACGCCGGTCATGGTGGCAGGGTGCAGGCCGGCCAGCCGGGCCAGCGAGCTTGGGCTGAGCGGGCCGTGCCTGTCGATGAGATCAAGGCACTGCAGGTCGGTGCCCTTGAGGTCGAGGTGCCCGCTGATGCGCTGGTTGAGCAGGGACAACTCGGCGCTCAGGTCGCGCAGCGCGTCCCTGATCGCCTGGTTCAGCCGGCTCCGGCGACCCGCTTGCCGGCCGGCTCCAGTTATATCAGTTTCCATATGATATGATATCCATATATTATGAACACGAAATCAGCATACCAGGTCCGACCGGAAGGGCGCCTCATGGCCCGCGAGCAGGCGAGGACCGGCCACGCCGGCAACAGCCAGGCCCGCGAAAGCGCCTCGTCCTTCCCCGGCTGACCCCGCAGAAAGGCAGGTGCCATGAAGCTCACTATCTTCGGCGCGTCCGGCGGGACCGGAACATGCCTGGTCAAGCAGGCACTCGACGCGGGTCATGAGGTCACGGCGGCCGTCCGCGACCCGGGCCGCCTGACAGTTCCCGCCCAGCCGCGGCTGCACGTCATCACCGCGGACGTCATGGACCCAGCCTCGATCAGCCCGGCAGTGGCCGATGCCGACGCGGTGATCACCGCCATCGCCCCGCACGGCACCGGTCCCGGCACGCTCCGCCAGGACAGCACCCGCAGCATCATGCAGGCGATGCGCAAGACCGGCGCGCGCAGGCTGCTGTTCGTCAGCGGCTCCATCGTCACCGACGACGGCGAGAGCCCCTACCTGCGCTACCTGATCAAGCCCCTGGCGCGGCACACGTTCCTGCGGCACGTCAACGCCGATTTCCTCGCCACCGAAGCCGAGATTCATGCCAGCGACCTGGACTGGACGATCTTCCGCCCGCCGTCGCTGACCAGCAAGCCCGCCAGGGGAACCTACCGCACCGCAACCGATCGCAACCTGCCCCGCTGCTTCACCATCACGCGCGCAGACCTCGCCGCCTGCATGCTCACCGCCCTCGATAGCCCCGCGACCCTTCACCGGCACATATGCGCCGCCAGCTGACACCGCACCCCGGGCCGCGCTTTATTTCCCCGACCGCCCGGACCCGACCGCGATCATCTTCTGGATCCCCTGCCGGGTGACGGACTGGAGTGCTGCGGACAATGGCATGCTCGGCAGGCGCGTGCACGCGGACTGATCACAGAGAGCATGCAGATAGTGGCCGACGATGGTCGTGGGGCGCAGCCGCAGGACCCCAGAGGACCCACTGGCGCCCCGGAGACCCCCCCACACTCCGGGGCGGCCAGCTGGCACCAGTTACTTTGCGCCATCCGTGGGCTGTTGCGGTATCGGCAATTTTGCTTACCCTGGTTCGGTGGCGGGTGCACGATCGTGACACTTGACAGCCGCTTGCTGAACCGGCTCAGCAACGGGCTCGCCGAGCTGTACCTGCCCGGTGGCGGCGACTTCCCCAGCCGCGTGATCAGCCTGGTATCCGGCCTGGTCAGAGCCGAGTCGTGCTCGTACAACGAGCTCGTCGGCCCAGTCGCGGTGGCCTGGCAGATCGATCCCGTCGACGTGGTGGACTTTCCCGATGCCGTACAGCTGTTCCAGCAGCACTTGCCCGAGCATCCCCTCCTGCGTTATTACCAGGCCACCGGCGACCTCGCCGCCCGGCGCGTATCCGACGTCTCCAGCGATCGCCAGTTCCGCTCGCTCGGTCTCTACCGCGATTTCTACCGGCTGGCCCGGGTCGACCATCAGCTGATCGTGAGTGCTCCCTCTCCGAGCGGCGGCATGATCAGCGTGGCGCTGAACCGTCAGCGCCGGGACTTCTCCGACCGGCACCGGGAAGTGGTCGACCTGCTGCGACCGCACCTCGAGCAGGCCGCCGCCATCGCCGCGCTGCTCAGCCAGCCAGTGCCCCACGTCCCGCGCGACGACGACGGCAGGCCGCTGCTGACCTCGCGCCAGACCCGCATCTTGCAGCTTGTCGCGACCGGGTGTTCCGACCGGGCGGTGGCCCGTGCGCTCGGACTGAGCGTACGGACCGTCCATGCCCACCTGCAGCACATCTATCGCGCGCTGGGCGTCACGTCCCGGACCGAAGCGCTCGCCCAGGTCAGGACCCTAACCCTCAGCCAAGCGTCAGACCCGCTGACCGGAAGTACCTCTCGCAGGTAACCGCGCAGGGCCGGTCGGCTTGCTAGGCGGGGCCGGCCGGTTCGACGAGACGGAGGGCGTACGCCCTGGCCGCGGCCTCGCCGCGGCTGGCGGCGCCCAGCTTGCCGAGGATGTTGGACACGTGGACGCTGGCGGTCTTCGGTGAGATGAAGAGTTCGGCGGCGATTTCCCTGTTGCTGCGCCCCGACGCGACGAGCCGCAGCACCTCGAGTTCCCGTGCGGTGAGGCCGATGTCACCGGTCCCGGTGTCCGCCAGCGTATCGCCGCCTTCCTCGTTGGACAGCCGGATCCTGGCTCGCCGCGCCAGAACCGCGATCTGTTCGGCGAGCGGACTCGCACCCAACCGGGCGGCCAGCGTGGCGGCACGCTGCAGCCTGTCCGCCGCGCCGTCACGGTCAGCACACGCGATCGCGCTCTCCGCCGCGTGCAGCAGCGCCTGGGCCAGCGGATACGGCTCGCCGACGGCGTCCCGCGCGGCGCCGGCCTGGTCCCAGGCGGCACGCAGGTCGGCGGCTGCGCCGGAACGGCTGCCGGTGCCGGAAGGCAGGAAAGCGGCCAGCAGCAAAGCAGCGTGGGCGTCCGCCGCGGCGAAGGTGAGCTGGCTGGCTCGCTGGGCCGGCCCGAACACCTCCAGTTTCTCCGCGATCGTCCGCAGCCGGTCCGCCAGGGCGGCGGTATCGTCCCGGAGCTGTTCGTCTTGCGCGGCGCAGGCCTGCCGGGCGGCTGCCACGCAGGCGCCGCCGGCTTCGGTCACCACTGGCCACGCGTACCTCGGGCTGCTGCCGGTCAGGTCGCATTCGGTTAGGATCCGCGACGCGGTCTTGATCCCGGCGGCGGACCCGTCCGCGGCGAGCCGCACCGAGATCTCGAACGCGTAGAACGGAAGCTGGTGCTGATCGTCGTGAGGTCCGCCGCGCAGCAGTTCACGTGCCGCCGACACCGCCTCCGCGGCGGCGCTGACCTGACCTCGGGCCAGCGCGATATGACCGCTCAGGACCTGCAGCGTGGCCTGGCGCAGCGGCATCGAGTCGAGCTGGACCTCGCGCGCCCCCTCGGCCACCGCGACCGCTTCGTCCCACCGGCCGAGCGCAACCAGCGGCTCCATCTGGTTGATCGCGAGCAGGCCGCGCCAGGCACGGCCCAGGTACTGCTCGTCCTGGTTGACCGTCCCCCGGCGCGCCGCCTCGACGGCCAGTTCATGCTCGCCTGCGCCTTCCAGCAGGTGGGACTCGTCGATCGCGGCCTTGACCAGCAGGTCGTGCGCTCCGCTGCGCTCTGCCATGACCCGGGCCTGTGCGATGAGCTCGATGGGATCGCCGCCGGTGCCAGCCTCCTTGCCGGGCCCCGCGCGGAACATGGCGAGCATCAGCAGCGCATTGGCCTCGTTGACCACGTCACCGGTCCGGCGGGCCAGCGCTAGGGCTTCCTCGAGGTAGGACGCTTCAGCCGGCTCGTGCGGCAGGCAGTGCGCCGCTTCCAGCAGGATCGATATCCGCACGGCAAGCGCATCGGCGGGCACGATCCGCAGCGCCTCCGAGAAGTCTTCCGGGTATTCCCTGCGGCCCATGTGCTTCCGGCTGTGCCCTCGATCCCTGAGCAGCTGCGCGACGCGGATCGGCTCGGCCGCGGGGTCCAGCTCCTTGAGGGCCGAGCTGGCCAGCGCGATCCCGCGCTCGTATTCCCCGGCGTCGAGCGCCGCGCCGGTCGCCTCTTCCAGGACGCGCGCATGGTCGGCGCCGATCCGCTCCGCCGCGTCCGGCACCTGGTCCCACAGTTCCAGCACCCGGGCCAGCAGGGAGAGCCGCTCGGCGGGTGCGACGGACCGGCCCGCCTGCGCCGCAGCCCGCCACGCGCCGATCAGCGCCCAGACCGAGTCGTGCGCCGAATGCCAGTGGTGCGCCATCTCGATCGCGGCCCGCCCCGGGGGAACCAGCGCCGGGCTGGCGTCGATCGCCTCGGCGAAGCGGCTGTGCAGCCGGCCGTGCTCGCCGGGCAGCAGGTCGTCATGCAAGGCCTCGCGGATCAGCTCGTGCCGGAACGCGTAGCCGTCGGCCTGTACCCGCAGGACGTTGGCGGTCACCGCTGGCCTTAGCGCGCTGGTCAGTGCGCCCTCATCCAGGCCGGTCACCGCGGCGAGCAGCCCGTGCCCGGTCGTCTGGCTGCCCGCGCTGGCGACCCGCAGGACTTCCTGCGTGTCCTCAGGCAGCCTGCGTACGCTGTTAAGTAGCAGGTCGCGAAGGGACTCGGGCAGCTCGGCGCTCAGCTCGCCGTCACAGCACAGCAGCGCCTCCACGAACAGCGGGTTGCCCTCGCTGCGGTGATACAGCGCGTCGGCCAGGTCACCGTCCAGCTGGCGGCCGACGATACGGTTCGCCAGCTCACTGGTGTCCTGCCGAGCCAACCTGGGCAGCTCCACCCGCTCGACCCAGTCGATCCGGTCCAGCGCGGCGAGCATGGGGCGCAGCGGATGGGTGCGGTGCATTTCGTCTGAGCGGAACGTGACCACGATCAGTAGCCCGCTGATGGCCCGCTGGTTGCCGATCAGGAAGGTCAGCAGGTCCCGGCTCGACCGGTCGGCCCAGTGCGCATCCTCGATTACCAGCACTACCGGTGAGTTCCTGGCCAGGTGCTCGAGCGCGGTGAGCACGTCCTCGAACAACCGAGCCCGCGCCTCGCCGGGGTCGCCGCCGATCTCAGACGCGCCGAGCTCGGGCAGTAGCCGGGCCAGCCCCTGTGTGGTCCGGCCGGGGAGCATCGAGGCCACCTGGTCCGCGCCCATCTCATGGACGAGGTCGCGAAGTACGGCGGTGAACGGCGCGAACGGCAGCCCGTCGGTGCCCAGTTCCAGGCAGCCGCCGGTGAGTACCCGGGCGCCGGCCGCGCCGGCCTGGTGGCCGAACTCGCTGACCAGCCGGGACTTGCCGACGCCGGCTTCGCCACCCAGCAACACAGCAGACGGGCCGCCCTGGCGCACGCTGGCGAATGCAGCGTCCAGGGCGGCCATCTGCTCGTCCCGCCCGACCAGGACGGGGCTGGATGCTCGTCCGCTCATCTCTAGCATCAGCATGTCACGCGGGTCTGACATTCCAGGAAGGGCGGACGCCGGGCCGGTCACGGCCCGGCCTTAGGCGGCGGGGCGGGCGGCGGGCACCGGGCCCGGCTGGCTGGCCGCCTTGTCCTCGGCCGTTGCGGTCCGGAATGA
Organism: Streptosporangiaceae bacterium; assembly: GCA_030045295.1. Next base: position 7,197 of record JASIGD010000552.1, on the reverse strand, counting down.
GCCGTCTACGTAGTCGGGGATGGCGGGAACGACGAACTCGTCAGCCTCACCGGGCGTTCCGGTGCTGTGCCGCGAGACCCGCGACGCCCGGCTCGCCGTCCGGGCCACAATGGCCTGGTGCGCCTGCGCCTGCAACTCACGGCCGCGCTGTGAGGTCAGTTCACGGAGAATCTCGGGATGCATGATTCCTCCTTGCCCCCTGGGAACCTCGTCTGGTTCCCCACATCCTCAAGGTTCGCCGTAAGGCCTTGCCTCTCGCATCGGCCGAATGCCTTATCTTCCGCACCCCGAACGGCTTAGGCCGGACCCACCGCCCAGGCTCCGGCCTAAGCCGTCTTAGACCAGGTCAGGACGACACTGGCCGCATATACACACTCGACTTCGCCGGTCCGCATGTACGTGCCAGAAGGGAACGTCCGGATGTGGTCCGCCCGAGTCGAGGCGGCGGGTCGGCCGACACGGGTCAGCAGGATCTCGCGTTCAATACACTGGTAGCAGCCACCAGATCGGGTGACGCACCCCAAGACCCAGAACCAGCGAGATTCACGCATGCCCAGACCGCAGACCGCGACCGCCGCGATGGCGACCAGGGACGACCTGCGCAACGTCGCCATCGTCGCGCACGTCGACCACGGCAAGACCACGCTGGTCGACGCGATGCTGTGGCAGTCGGGTGCGTTCCGCGCGAACGCGAACGTGGCCGAGCGGGTGCTCGACTCCGGCGACCTGGAGCGGGAGAAGGGCATCACGATCCTGGCCAAGAACACCGCGGTACGCCACGGCGGGCTGACGATCAACATCGTGGACACGCCGGGGCACTCGGATTTCGGCGGCGAGGTGGAGCGCGGCCTGTCCATGGTGGACGGTGTGCTGCTGCTCGTGGACGCCAGCGAGGGGCCGCTGCCGCAGACCAGGTTCGTGCTGCGCAAGACGCTGGCCGCCGGGCTGCCGGTGATTCTGGTCGTCAACAAGGTGGACAGGCCCGACGCGCGGATCGCCGAGGTGGTGGACGCCTGCTATGAGCTGTTCATCGACCTGGACGCGAGCGAGGACCAGATCGAGTTTCCCATCGTGTACGCCTCGGCGCGGGCCGGCCGGGCTTCGCTGACCCGCCCCGCGGACGGCGAGATGCCGGACTCGCCGGATCTGGAGCCGTTGTTCGCGGCGCTGAGGGCCACCGTGCCGCCGCCCGTGTACGACCCGAGCGCCCCGCTGCAAGCGCACGTCACCAATCTCGACGCTAGTTCCTACCTGGGCCGCATCGCCCTGTGCCGGATCCGCAACGGCACGATCTCACGCGGGCAGCAGGTCGCCTGGTGCCGCCGCGACGGATCGATAGAGAGGGTGAAGATCTCCGAGCTTTACCGGACGGAGGCGCTCGAGCGGGTGCCGGCCGAGGACGCGGGTCCCGGGGACATCGTGGCCATCGCCGGCATCCCGGACATCATGATCGGGGAGACGCTGGCCGACGTGAACGACCCGCGGCCGCTGCCGCTGATCACCGTGGACGAGCCGGCCATCTCGATGACGATCGGCGTGAACACCTCCCCGCTGGCCGGGCAGTCGGCGAGGGCCAAGGTCACCGCCCGCCTGGTCCGTGACCGACTCGACCGCGAGCTGGTCGGCAACGTGTCGCTCGCCGTGCTGCCGACGGAGCGGCCCGACACGTGGGAGGTCCGCGGCCGCGGCGAGCTCGCCCTGGCCGTACTGGTCGAGACCATGCGGCGGGAGGGGTACGAACTGACCGTGGGACGGCCCGCCGCCGTCACGCGTGACATCGACGGTGCCGTCTTCGAGCCGGCGGAGCGGCTGTCGGTGGACGTGCCCGAGGAGTACCTGGGCGCGGTCACCTCGCTGATCTCGGTCCGGCGCGGCCGGCTGGAGTCGATGACCAACCACGGCACCGGCTGGGTCAGGCTCGAGTTCGTGGTGCCCGCTCGCGGCCTGATCGGCTACCGCACCCAGTTCCTCACCGAGACCCGGGGTACCGGGATCATGCACCACGTCTTCGACGGGTACGAGCCGTGGTCGGGTCCCATGCGGGGCCGCGCGACCGGCTCGCTGGTCGCCGACCGGTCCGGCAGCGCGTCCGCCTATGCCATGTTCAACCTGCAGGAACGTGGAGCGCTGTTCGTCACTCCCGGTACCGAGGTGTACGAGGGGATGATCGTCGGGGAGAACTCAAGGCCCGACGACATAGACGTCAACATCACCCGCGAGCGCAAGGTCTCCAACGTGCGGCAGTCGACCGGAGAAGAACTCGAGCGGCTGGTGCCGCCGCGGCTGCTCAGCCTGGAGCAGGCGCTGGAGTTCTGCGCCGACGACGAGTGCGTGGAGGTCACCCCGTCGGCGGTCCGGCTGCGCAAGACCATCCTGGACGCCAGGGAGCGGTTCCGCCAGCGCGCCCGCACCGCCCGAGCCACCTGACCGGCCCGAGCCACCTGACCGGCCCGCGGGACCTGACCGGCCTGCGGGACCTGACCGGCCTGCGGGACCTGACCGGCCCGCCGGCGCCACCTGAGCGGCCCGTCGGCCGCGCTCTCGCCAGGGCGCACAGCGGGACCCGATAATCGAGGGATGGCGGAGCTCCCGGCGGGGACCATCACGATGTTGTTCAGCGACATCGAGGGGTCGACGGCGCTGCTGCACCGGCTGGGTGACCGCTACGGTGAGGCGCTGTCGGCTCAGCGGGCGCTGCTGCGGGCGGCGTTCGCCGACAGCGGCGGCCGGGAGATGGGAACCGAAGGTGACAGCTTCTTCGTGGTGTTCGCCTCGGCCGCCGAGGCGGTCCGCTCCTGCGTGGCGGCGCAGCAGGCGCTGGCCGGCCACGACTGGCCGGGCGGGGAGGCCGTTCGGGTGCGGATGGGCTTGCACTCAGGGGAGCCGGTCCGCCACGAGGACGGGTACATGGGGATGGACGTGCACCGGGCGGCGCGGATCGCCGCGGTGGCCCACGGCGGCCAGGTCGTGCTGTCGGAGGCGACCAGGCAGCTGGTCGCCTCCCGGCTGCCGGCCGGGGTGTCAGTCAGGGACCTGGGTCTTCACCGGCTGAAGGACATTGCCGCGCCGGAGCGCATCTACCAGCTCATCGTGCCCGGCCTGCCGGAGCGCTTCCCCCCGCTGAAGAGCCCGCTGGCGGAGGCGCCGGCCGCCGTCGCGGGGTCGGCGCCCATCGTCGGACGGGTCGCCGAGCGGAAGGCCCTGCTGGCCGCGTACGCGCAAGTGAGCGCCGGGCACACGCAGCTGGTGCTGCTCACCGGGCCGCCGGGCATCGGCAAGACCAGGCTCGTCCAGGAACTGTGCGCGCACGCGGCGTCCGCGGCCAGCGCGGCGCAGGTCCTGGTGGGCGAGTCGGCGCCGCTGGCCGGCGCCGCGCTCGCGTACGGGCCGTTCGTGGCCGCCCTGAGCGATCAGGCCGGGTGGCTGCTCGCCGACGACGGCGGCAGCGACATGCTCGCTGCCCGGCACCGCCTGTTCGTGCGCGTGCTCGAGTTGCTCTCGGGCCTGGCGGCCGAGTCGCCGGTGGTTCTCGTGCTGGAGGACCTGCACTGGGCCGATGAATCCTCCCGCGAGTTGCTGGCCTTCCTGACGGTCCGGTTGCGCGACAAGCCGGTGATGATGGTCGGGACGCTGCGCGAGGACGAACTGGCGGGCGCCCTCGGGCAGTGGCTCGCCGAGCTCGAGCGGCGCCTCGGCGTGACGCGGTTCCGGCTGGGCCGTCTTCCGGACAGCGAGATCGCCGAGCTTGTCGCCGACTTGACGCCGGAGGCGGCCGGCGCCGAGCGAGTGGCGGCGGTGGTCGCCGCCGCGGAAGGCAACCCGCTGTACGCCAGGGAACTTGCGTACGCGGACGCGACGGCGCTGCCCGCGTCCATCTCCGATGCCGTGCTCGCCAAGGCGGCCGAGCTTACCGAGCCCGCCCGGGCCGTGGTCGACCAGGTCTGCGTGGCCGACGGCGGGATGTCCCACGAGCTGCTGGCCGCGACCGTGCCGCTCTCGGAGAAGCGCCTGCTGGCGTCGACGCGCCGGGCCGTCGCCTCCGGGTTGCTGGTCCCGGCCGGTGACGGCTACGCGTTCCGGCACGCGCTGATCCGGCAGGTGCTCTACGCCCAGCTGCTGCCCGGCGAGCGGCGGCACCTGCACCGCCGTCTGGCGGAGGCGCTCGCCGCGCGCCCAGACTCCGATTCTGGCCTCCTGGCCCAGCACTGGCACCTGGCCGGCAGCCGTGACCAGGCCGCCGCCGCGGCCGTGGTGGCGGCGCGTCACGCGGTGTCGGCGCGCGCCTACCCGGAGGCGGTCCGTCACTACGCCCTGGCGATCGAGCTGGCTGCCTGGCTGCCGTCGGCTGGCCCGGCTCTGCTGGAGGAGGCGGCGCGGGCCGCGAGCTGGGCCGGCGAGCCAGATCGCGCCGCCGAGTGGGCGGCGCAGGCGCTGGCCGATTCAGGGTCCGCGGGCCCGGTGCACCGGGCCCGGCTGCTGGAGCGCGTCGGGCGTTACCGGTTCGAGGCAGGGGACCTTAATGCGGCCGTCGATGCCGCCGGGCAGGCGGTGGCGCTGCTTTCCGATGGCCCGCCGACCGCCCTGCGCGCCCGCGTCCTGGCCGCGCTGGGCACCTGGCAGATGCGTCTGGGCGATTTCGACCAGGCGCTGCCGATCGCCGTACGGGCGGTCGCCGAGGCGCAGCAGTCCGGGGCGGTCGCCGAGCAGGCGCATGGCCTGGCGACCCTTGGCATCATCCAGGCTCAGCACGGCGAACTTGAGGAAGGGCTGGCGGCGCTGCGCACGTCGTTCACCCTCGCGCGCCGGACCAGCAACGTGGAGGATGTGGTCCGGGCCGCGGCAGCCCTCGCGTACCTGTTGTACACGGCGGGACGCTTCACCGAGGCGCTCGAGGCGGCGCAGGCCGGGCGACAGGCGGCCGCGTCCCTGGACGCGCCCCCGGCGCTGACGTCAGAGTTGGACGACAACACGGCGGGGCTGCTCTTCGCGACCGGGCGGTGGGAGGAAGCCGATCAGCTGCTGGCCGAGGTGATCGGCGAGTCAGAGGTCAAGGTCACCAGGTACCTGGAACTCCTGCAGCTGGAGCTGGCCGTCGGCCGCGGCGACGCTCAGCTCGTGGCTAAGCTGGCCACGGCCTTGGCCAAGGTGCCCTCGGATCCCCAGCTCATCGGCCCGCTGCACGCCTGCCTAGCCGAACAGGCGCTCTACGCCGGCGACCCGGCCACGGCGGCCGGCGAGGTCCTGGACGGGCTGGCGGCGCTGGTCGGCACCGGCTGGTCCGAGGACGAGATACGGCTGCTGGCCGCCGGGGCCTGGGTGGAGGCGGACCTGGCCGCGCGAGCGGCCGCGGCGCGGCCGGGAGACCTTCCGGAATTCTGGGGGTCGGCGGCGGCCACGTTCCACGACAGGGCGCGAGCCATCACGGAGCGCGACGGCGCCGGCCGACCGGGCATCGCCGCCTTCGGGGCGCTGGCGGCTGCCGAGCACGCCCGCCAGCAGGGTACCGATGACGCGGCTACCTGGACCGCCGTGGCGGACGCCTGGCGGGTGGCCGGCGAGCCGTACCGGGAGGCCTACGCGCGCCTGCGCGAGGCGGAGGCGCAGGCCAAGGCCGGACGGCGCGAGTTTGCGGCTCATGCCCTGGCCGCGGGTCGGGCCCTGGCCCGCGCGCTCCCGTCGGCTCCGTTGCTCGGCCTCGCCGCGGAACTGGAACGGCGCGGCGCTTCGACCCTCCAGTAACGGCGAGATCGCGCGTGCCTTGTGCACCAGCGAGCGCACCGTCGCCGTGCACATCTGTAGTATCTGTGCCACACTGGGCATGCGTGACTGGACCCAAGGGGCAGCGGCTGCCGCCGCCGCAGCCTGGTCGGTCCGATCGGAGGAGGGGGACCAGTGAGCCAGCCCGCCACAGTGAGCCTGCAGATCGGAACTGACCCGACCGTGTGGGTCGTTGCCGCCAGCCAGGACGCGGTAGCGGGGGCCACCAGTCCAATCGCCTGGCCGGTCGTTCACCCCGTGGCGGGCCAGCTCGTGCTGTCTCCCGGGCACGCCGGATCACTCGTGGTGGGACCCGGCCTGCCCTCCGCGGCCGCCGCGGCCCAGCCTGCCGTTTCCGGCGGAATCTCCCCTCGCGGGGTGGTGCACGCACCCGGCGCCGGACCGCCGCCCGGTGCCGTGGTGTATCTGCCATCGAGTACCGCCACGACTGCTGCCTCGCCTGGTTACCAGCTGGAGCCCGGAAGCCAGGTAGCAAACGTGCAGCAGGGCATCCTGACGGCGATGACCGCGGGCACTCGCGTCTCCTTCTCGCTCAACCCGGTTCCCGGGGGTCCGACCCTCGTGCTGGACGGTGCCACCCTGGCCTTCGTCGTCCTCGTCCAGCCCTCTTCGTAGGCCGGCTCTCACGCCTCCCGGTCGCGGCGCAGCCGGTCCAGGACATGGTCGGGATGATCGGCCGTGACCTGGATCATCGCCCGCATCGCGTCCGCCAGCGAGACCCGCGGCACGCCGAGAGTTGCCGCGGCCGAGTCGGCCCACGCGGTCAGCTGCCGGTAGAGCTCGGGAGTCAGGTCAAGGGTGATCCTGACCGGCTTGGACCGGATCGCGGTCCGGCCCGCCGGGCGCGCGTCGGGCTCGGTGCGCCTGGCCGCCGCGGCCGCCATCTGCGCCTTGCGCAGTTCCCGCTCCCGCTGCGTGGTCATGGCCGCGCCCGCCGACACCGCGTGGCCATGGCCACGCCCCGCCAACACCGCGCGGTCATGGCCGCGCCCGCCAACACCGCGTGGTCATGGCCGGGGAGGCACGGTCACGCCCGGACCTCGCAGCGGGGCGCGCACCGCTCGATGAGTTCCTGCGCCACCTTGCTCCACACGTCACAGCCCGCCTGCCTGATCGGCATGCCAAAGCTCTGCGCGTACACCTCGAGCCGCGGCACGGCGGTCCTGAGCACGTCGTAGCCGAGGTCGACGAGTGCCTCGCGGGCGTCGCCCACCGAGTGCGCTCGCGCGATGCATCGGTTCAGCAGCACCGATGAGCGGGCGGGCCGGTCGCGGATCTCGCCCACCTCGGCGATCTCGTCCCGCACCGGCGTGGTGCGGTTGATCTCGATGGGGTTCGGCGCGCAGGGGATCAGGATCTCGTCGGCGTACCGCAGCGCCGACCGGGCGATGCTGGCGTGATCCTCGAGCTGCGGCGTGT
>JASIGD010000551.1 GCA_030045295.1 Streptosporangiaceae bacterium | reverse complement strand
GCCAGCGCGGCCCGGGTCGGCGCGGTCCTGGATGCCCCCGATCCGGTCACTGAGCCTGCCGCGCCGCGCCCGCTGCCCGGCGGCCCGCTCCGGGTGACGCTGCGGGCAGCGCGGGTGCGGTATGACCGTGACGGCCCGCTGGCCCTAGACGGCGTCGACCTGGACCTCGTGGCCGGGCGGCGGGTCGCGCTGGTCGGCCCGAGCGGGGCAGGAAAATCCACGGTCGCGGCGGTCCTGCTCAGGTTCTGTGACCTGGCCGGCGGTACCGCCACGCTGGGCGGCTGCGACTTGCGTTCCTACCCGGCAGACGACGTACGCACAGTGATCGGCGGCTGTACGCAAGACCCGCATATCTTCGACGCCAGCATCCGGGAAAACCTCCTTCTCGCGCGCCCGGGCGCCTCCGACGGCGAGCTGGCCGAGGCCGCCGCCCAGGCTCGGCTGTTGCCCTGGGTCGAATCGCTCCCGCAGGGCTGGGATACCTCGGTCGGCACCCGGGGCGGGGCAGTATCCGGCGGGGAACGCCAGCGGCTCGCGCTGGCCCGCGCCCTGCTCGCCGGGCCTGACCTGCTGATCCTGGACGAGCCCACGGCCCACCTGGACCCGGAGACCAGGGCCACTCTCACCACCGACCTGCTGGACGCCACCAGGGGCCGGGCCACATTGCTCATCACCCACGAACTGCGTGGCCTGGACCAGGTGGACGAGATCGTGGTGCTCGACCAGGGACGGGTCGTCGGCCGCGGCACGCACGATGGGCTGCTGCGCGAATGCTCGCTCTACCGGCAGATGTGGGACGCCGAACAGGCTCTCACCGCCGCCTAGGCGAGCGTCGGCCGGAGCCGGGTCAATCACTCGCTGCGGGCGATGCCCGGCGCCCGCCGCGATGGTTACGGTAGCGCCTGGCTGACCTGGCCGGAACGGCGGGGAAAGGGCCAGGTAATCGAGACAGTCGGCCACCGGAAGGACCGAGCATGGGCGAGCATTACGACGTGGTGATCATCGGGACCGGGGCGGGCGGCGGCACGCTCGCCCGTCATCTGGCCCCCTCGGGTAAGCGCATCCTGCTGCTTGAGCGTGGCGACTGGCTGCCGCGGGAGCCGGCGAACTGGTCGACGGTCGACGTGTTCGTCGACGGCCGGTACATCTCACCCGACAGCTGGTATGACCCGAAGGGCAAGTCCTTCTTCCAGCCGCAGGTGCACTACTTCGTCGGCGGCGCGACCAAGCTGTACGGGGCGGCGCTGTACCGGCTGCGCGAGCGGGATTTCGGCGAACTGCGCCATCATGACGGCCTGTCGCCGGCCTGGCCGATCTCCTATACCGACATGGAGCCGTATTACGCCAAGGCGGAGGAGTACTACCAGGTGCACGGCGCGCGGGGCGAGGACCCCACCGACCCGCCGACCAGCGGGCCCTACCCGTACCCCGCGGTCTCGCACGAGCCGCGGATCCAGCAGCTGTCCGATGACCTGGCCAGGGCCGGTTACCATCCGTTCCACGCGCCGTGCGGCATCCGGCTGGATGAGGCGGACCTGCCCTACAGCATCTGCGTGCGCTGCGCGGACTGCGACGGCTTCCCGTGTCCGCTGCACGCCAAGTCCGATGCCGAGGTGGCCGGGGTCCGCCCGGCCCTGGAGCACCCCGGCGTCACCCTGATCCGCAACGCGCGGGCGGTCAAGCTGGAAACCAACCCGGCCGGCACCGCGGTCACGTCGGTGGTGACCGAGCACGACGGCGGAACCGAACGGTACGAGGGCGACATCGTCGTCGTCTCGGCCGGCGCGGCCAACTCCGCCAAGCTGCTGCTGGCTTCGGCCAGCGACACGCACCCGGGCGGGCTGGCCAACGGCAGCGACCAGGTCGGGCGCAACTTCATGTACCACGACAGCCAGGCCGTCCTGGCCCTGTCCCAAGATCCCAATCCGACCGTGTTCCAGAAGACCCTCGGCGTCAACGACTTCTACTTCTCCGGCCCGGATTTCGAGTACCCGATGGGCAACATCCAGATGATCGGCAAGTCGCAAGCGGCCATGTTCCGCGGCGAGAAGCCCATCGAGACCAAGTTCGCGCCGCACTGGGCGCTGCGCGACGTCGCCGAGCACGCGGTCGACTTCTGGCTGTCCACCGAAGACCTGCCGCAGCCAGACAACCGGGTCACCCTCGGCCCGGACGGCGCCGTCCACCTGGCCTACACGCCGTCCAATCCCACCGCCGCCAAGCGGCTGTACGCCCAGCTGCACTCGATGCTCGGCTCGCTCGGCATGCACCCCGGCCACCTGGCCCACCGGTTCGCGTACCTGAAAACCGACATCCCGATCGCCGGCTGCGCGCACCAGGCCGGCACCGCCCGGTTCGGCACCGACCCGGCCACCTCCGTGCTCAACGCCGACTGCCGGGCCCACGAACTCGACAACCTTTACGTCGTGGACACCAGCTTCTTCCCGAGTATCGGCGCGGTCAATCCGGCCCTGACCGCGATGGCGAACGCCATCCGGGTCGGCGATCACCTGCTCCAACGGCTCAGCTGACCGGCGCACGAGGTATCACCCCGGGCGGGGGATGCCCCCGCAGCCGCGCTACGGCGACAGTGGTGGGCAGCCGCGGAGTCGAGGAAACCGGAGACAGCGATGACGAACGTCGACCTGGCGCGGGTGGAGTTCGCGTTCGTGACGATCAACCATTTCTTCTTCGTCCCGGTCACGATCGGGCTGGGGTTCTTGACCGCGCTGCTGCAGACCGCGTGGTACCGCACTAAGAAAGATGATTACCTGCGTCTGACCCGGTTCTTCGGCACTCTGCTGGTCATCAACGTCGCGATCGGCGTGGTCACCGGGCTGGTGCAGGAGTTCCAGTTCGGGATGAACTGGGGAGCGTACTCGCGGCTGGTCGGAAACATCTTCGGGGCGCCGCTGGCGATGGAGGGGCTGGCCGCGTTCTTCCTGGAGTCGACGTTCCTGGGGCTGTGGCTGTTCGGCTGGGACCGGTTGCCCAAGCGGGTGCACCTGGCGACGATCTGGGCGGTCTGCCTGGGCAGCGTGCTGTCGGGGGCGTTCATCATGGCGGCTAATTCGTGGATGCAGCACCCTGTCGGCTACGTGATGGTCAACGGGAAGCCGGAGCTGAACGACATCTGGGCGGTGTTCACCAACCCGGTGTTCGTGTGGGGATACGCCAAGGTGCTGCTCGCGTCGCTGGTCACCGGCGCCATGGTGATGCTGGCGGTGTCGGCGTGGCAGCTGCGGCACGGCGGGGAGCGGGAGGCGTTCACCCGGTCGGCGCGGCTGGGGCTGCTCATCTTGGTTCCGGCCATCTTGTTCACCATGCTGGTCGGGGATGAGCTCGGGGTGGTCGAGGCCCGGTACCAGCCGATGAAGATCGCGGCGGCGGAGGCGCAGTGGACCACGTGCCAGCCGTGCTCGTTCTCGCTGTTCCAGATCGGCGGCGGGAACAACGACCAGACCCCGACCGAGATCATCGCGATCCCGCACCTGCTGTCGCTGCTGGCCACCAACTCCTGGAACGGCAAGGTCGAGGGGCTGACCCCGCTGAACCAGCAGTACAACAAGCAGTACGGGCCGGGCTACTACGTGCCGAACGTGTTCATCCAGTACTGGGGGATGCGGGTGATGGCCTACCTGGCCGTGGTGGTCCTGCTCATCGCGGCGTGGGGGCTGTGGCTGATCCGCCGGGGGAAACTCGCCACCTCGCGGCGGTTCTTGTGGGTGGCGATATGGGCCGCGGTGCTGCCGTTCTTGATGAACACGGCGGGCTGGTTCCTGACCGAAAGCGGCCGGCAGCCGTGGATCGTCCAGGGCATCATGCTGACCAAGAACGGGATCTCTCCGACCCTGTCGGTGACCTGGCTGTGGATCAGCCTGATCGCGTTCATCGTGATCTACGCCACGCTGGCCACCGTCGATTTCCTGCTGATGCTGCGGTACTCCCGCGACCACCTGCCGCCCCCGCGTGCCGAGGCCGAGGCCGACGAGCCGGTCCCGGCTGTCTTGTACTAAGGGGTCACGATGAGCAGTCTCGTCCCGTTCTGGTACATCGTCATCACGGTCTTGTGGACGGGGTTCTTCATCCTGGAGGGGTTCGACTTCGGGGTCGGCATGCTGCACAGCGTGGTCGGCCGGGATGACGCCGGGCGCCGGGCGGCCATCAACACCGTCGGGCCGTTGTGGGACGGCAACGAGGTCTGGCTGATCGTGGCCGGGGCGGGCATGTTCGCCGCGTTCCCCGGCTGGTACGCCACGATGTTCTCGGCCTACAACCTGGCGCTGGTCCTGCTACTGGCCTCGCTGATGGTCCGCGGCCTGGCCTTCGAGTACCGCGGCAAGCGGGACGCGGCCCGCTGGCGGACCGCCTGGGACGTGCTGATGACCGTCGGCAGCGTGCTGGCCCCGCTGCTGATCGGCGTGGCCCTGGCCGGGCTGCTGCACGGGCTGCCCATCAACTCGGCGCAGAACTTCACCGGAACGTTCTGGGACCTGCTGCAGCCCTACGCTTTGTGGACCGGGATCACCCTGGTCCTGATCTGCCTGCTGCACGGCGCGACATTCTTGTGCCTGAAGACGACCGGCGACATGCGCGAGCGGTCCTGGCAGGCGGCCCGCCGCGTGGCCCCCGTCACGGCCGCCTTCGTCATCGGCTTCATCATCTGGACCCACATCACCGCCGGCAAGGCCTTCTGGCTCAACGTGATCGAACTGCTGGCCATCCTGGCCATCCTCACCGCCGTCTGGCTCGTCTACGACCACCGCGAGGGCTTCGCCTTCGCCGCGACCGCCGTCACGATCGGGTCCTGCATCATCACGATCTTCGTGGACCTGTACCCGAACGTGATGGTCTCCTCCACCAACCACGCGTACAACCTCACCGTGGACAACACAGCGTCCGGCGGGTACTCGCTCAAGGTGATGACCGTTGTGGTGATCATTTTCCTGCCGCTGGTGCTCGGCTACCAGACCTGGACTTACTACGTGTTCCGCCGCCGGGTCAGCAGGCAGGAATTCCAACCGCCGGCGCCAGCTCCCGGAACCGGGCCCGGGCCAGAGCCGGCACCACAGCCCACCTCTCCTCCGGCAGGCCCGGGGGGCTGAGCGAACGGCCTGGATCGCCCGCTGCGGGGGATGCCCGCTGGATCCGGGTGCGATCTGATGGGAACGACCGGTAAGGAGAAACTGACATGTCCAACAACGTTGACGCGCTGGTGATCTTCGGGGCGACGGGAGACCTGGCCAAGCTGGAGACTTTCCCTGCGCTGGTCGGGCTGGTCAAGCGCGGCGTGCTCGATGTCCCGGTGATCGGGGTGGCCAAGAGCGGATGGGGCCTGGAGCAGTTCCGCGACTACGCGGTCGCGTCGCTGAAGCTGAACAACATGGACCCGGCCGACCCGGATGCGACCAAGATGCTCAGCCTTCTCCGGTACGTGGACGGCGACCTGGGTGACGAGGCCACCTACCAGGCCATGTCGGACCAGGTCGGCGCCGGCCAGCAGATCCTGTACTACATGGAGGTCCCGGCCCAGCTGTTCGGCCGGATCGCGCAGGGCATCGCCGGCGCCGGACGGGCCCGCGGCGCCCGGGTCATGGTGGAAAAGCCGTTCGGGGTCGACTTGGCCTCCTCCCGGCAGCTGAACGACACCATGCACCAGTACTTTTCCGAGGACGCGATCTTCCGGGTCGATGACTGGCTGGCGTTCGATCCGGTGGAGAACGTGCTGTTCGTCCGGTTCGCCAACTCCGTGATCGAGCCGCTGCTGAACCGGACCTACGTCCAGTCCATCCAGATCACCATGGCCGAGGCGTTCGACGTCGCCGACCGGGGCCGGTTCTATGACCGCACCGGCGCCATCCGCGACGTGCTGCAGAACCACATGCTCCAGGTGCTGGCCACCGTGCTGGCCGAGCCGCCGCCCGGCAAGCACCTGAGGTCCTGGCGGGACGCCAAGCAGCAGGCGGTGCAGGCGCTGAGCCCGCTGACCCCGGAAACCACGGTCCGCGGCCAGTACGAGGGCTACCTCGGCGTGGACGGCGTCGACCCCAAGTCCACGGTGGAGACCTACGTCGCGGTCAGGCTCACCGCCGACACCTGGCGCTGGGCCGGGGTGCCGATCTTGATCCGGGCGGGCAAGTGCCTGCCGGTCACCGCCACCGAGGTCACCATCACCTTCAAACAGCCGCCGCAGGACGTGTTCGGCATCGAGCCGACGACCCCGGAGGACCGGCTGCGGTTCCGGGTCTGGCCGGAAACCGCGGTCAGCTTTACCGTGCACGGAAAGAAGCCCGGCGCCGGGTGGGAGCCGCAGGCGGAGGAGCTCTCCTTCGCGGAGCAGCCCGGGTCGGACATCCGCCCCTATGACCGGCTGATCGGGGCGGCGCTGGACGGGGACCGCTGGCTGTTCGCCCGCCAGGACACCGTCGAGGCCGCGTGGGAGATCGTGGACCCGGTGCTCGGTGACGTGGTCCCTGTGCACCCCTACGCCCGGGGCAGCTGGGGTCCCAAGGAAGCCGACCGGATGCTGACCGGCCGGGAGACCTGGTACGACCCGGCGGGCTGAGCCGCGCCCAGTGACGACGGACGACCGGGACGGGGAAGTGCCATGAACGACCAAGAAAGCCAGCGCCGGGTGGTGATCATCGGCGGGGGTTTCGGCGGACTGTTCGCCGTCAGGGCGCTGAGCCGCGCGCCGGTCCAGGTGACCCTCATCGACAAGGCCCAGCACCATCTGTTCCAGCCCCTGCTTTACCAGTGCTCGACCGGGATCTTGTCCGAGGGGAAGATCGCCGCCCCGCTGCGGGATCTGCTCCGTAAGCACCAGAACGCCGAATTCGTGCTGGCGGAGGTAACGGGCATCGACGCGGAAGAGCGCCGGGTGTTCGCGACGCGGCCCTTCGGGGATCAACTCGAGTTCGGTTACGACTACCTGATCGTGGCGGCCGGCGTACAGCAGTCATATTTCGGGCACGACGAGTACGCCCAGTGGGCGCCCGGCATGAAAACCATCGAGGACGCCCTGGTCATCCGCCGCCGGGTCTTCGGCGCCTTCGAGATGGCGGAAACTGCGGCAGACCCGGCCGACCGCAGCCGCTGGCTCACTTTCGCCCTGGTCGGCGCCGGGCCCACCGGCGTGGAGTTGGCCGGGCAGATCCGCGAGGTCGCGACTAAGACGCTGCGTGACGAGTACCGCCGCATCAAACCCGAGGACGCGCGCGTGCTCCTGTTCGATGGCGGGGACGCGCCGCTCGCCGCGTTCGGGCCGGCCCTTTCGGCCAAGGCAGCGAGCATCCTGGCCAAACTCGGCGTCGAGCAGTACATGCACTCGATCGTGACCCAGGTGGACGGCAGCGGGCTGAGCGTCCGCGCCCAGGACGGCACGGTGACCCATCACGAGGCGGGCACCGTTCTGTGGACCGCCGGGGTCGCCGCGCCGCCGGTGGCGACCGCGATCGCGGTGGCCACAGGGGCCAAACAGGACCGTGCCGGCCGCATTATGGTCAACGACGACCTCACCATTCCCGATCATCCCGAGATCCTGGTAACCGGGGACGTGATGAGCCTGAATAAGCTCCCCGGTGTCGCCGAGGTCGCCATGCAGACGGGCCTGTATGCCGGGGAGCGCATCAAACACCAGGTCGCCGGTCGTATCACCGCCAAGCCGTTCCGCTATCGCGACCTGGGGTCGGCCGCCTACATCTCCCGCGGCAAGGCGGTCGTCTCGGCGGGGCCGCTGCGCCTCGGCGGCTTCCTCGGCTGGTGGGTCTGGCTGTTCATCCACATCGGCTTCCTGACCGGCTACCGCAACCGCGTCGGCGCGGTGCTCAGCTGGTGGTTTGCCTTTACTCGCGACCTGCGCCGGGAACGGACCTACACGACCAAGGAGGTGGGGATCGTGCGAGATATTTACGCCGCGCTTCCGGCTGACGTCTCCGCCGCGGGCATCGAGCCTCCGAGCGCTGGCACCGAGCATTCCGCCGCCGGCTCTGAGTCTTCCGGCGGACCCGGATAAGTCTCGCGCGCGCCTGCGATGACGACGCGGCCGCCCGGCGACGGC
The DNA here is from genome assembly GCA_030045295.1 of Streptosporangiaceae bacterium. The sequence goes on along the minus strand of JASIGD010000551.1, from coordinate 579 downwards.
AGCCCACGGCGTGCCTGGCGGGGCGTGCGAGCGCGGCTGCCATGGTGCCGGATCACCCATGCGGGGTGGCTGAGGGGCCGGGGGCGGCGGCCGGTCCCGCCTGACCGGTCCGGACATCAGAGCCGGCCGGGGCCTGGCCGGCCGGTGCCGGCTCGGCCGCTGGCGGCGGCGCGATTCTCGCCGCACCGACGTAGCCCACCACGACCGCTACGATAACCAGCGGCATCACGGCCACGCCGTCCGAGCCCAGCAGCAGCGTGGCCAGCAACACCGACGTCAGCGGAAGGGTGAGCATCACCACGGACATCGCTCCCATGCCCATAGCCACGCCAGCCACCAACGGCAAGCCCGGCAGGTGTGACATTGCGATCCCGCCCACAGTGCCCACGAACAGGGCCGGGAAGATCGGCCCGCCGCGGAAGCTGCTCAGCGACACGCTGTAGGCCAGGCTCTTGCACACCAGGAGCAGCAGCAGAGCCCCGACTGTGAAAGAAGCGCTTTTCGTGATCAAAGGCCCCAGCGCGCTTTGCCCAGAGAACAGAACGTCGGAGGATTGCTTTCCCGTACCCTCCGCGTAAG
>JASIGD010000070.1 GCA_030045295.1 Streptosporangiaceae bacterium | reverse complement strand
GGGCTGTTCGTCGTCACGACGGCCCTGGACAAGGCCGCCTTCCACGGCGACTTCACCCTTCCGTCGTGGGTGATCAGCGGAACCGCCGATGTGGCCCGCCAGATCCTCACCGCGATCGCCGCCGCGGTCATAACGGTGGTCGGCGTCGTGTTCTCGATCATCCTGGTCACCTTGACGCTGGCGTCCACGCAGTTCGGCCCCAGGATGCTGCGGAACTTCATGCGCGACCGCGGTACCCAGCTGACCCTCGGCACGTTCGTGGCGACGTTCGTGTACGCGGTGCTGGTGCTGGTCTCGATCGGCTCGACCTTCGTGCCGCACATCGGCGTGACCGTGACGCTTGCGCTGATGGTGGTCGACCTGGCCGTGCTCATCTACTTCATCCACCACACGGCCGTCTCGATCCAGCTGCCCCAGGTGATCGCGAGCATCGCCAGCGACCTGACCGAGGCGATCGAGGTGCAGGGCAGCGGGTCGCGCGGGAATCAGCTGGAGAGCGGGCCGTCCGCGGCCGAGCTGCTGGCCCGCGCGGAGTCCGGCGGGGCCGTGCTGCTGGCGCCGACCAGCGGATATGTGCAGTTCATCAAGCACCAGAGCCTGGTCAGGCTGGCCGAGGAAGCCGACGCCGTGATCAGCCTGGAACACCGGCCCGGTCACTTCGTCGTGCAGGGGCACAGGTTCGCGACCCTCTGGCCGCCGGAGGCGGCGGCGCAGGTGCGGCAGGCGCTGGGGCGGGCGCACATCATCGGGCCGTACCGCACCCTCACCCAGGACGTGTCGTTCGGCATCGACCAGCTGGTGGAGATCGCGATCCGCGCGCTGTCCGCCGCGGTCAACGACACGTTCACGGCGCTGACCTGCATCGACTGGCTAGGCGAGAACCTGTGCAAGATCGTCACCGGGTGGCATCCCGCGCGCGTGCACCGCGATGCGCACGGATTCGTCCGGGTCATCGCGACCGAGCCGGCCTACGACCGCCTGGTGCAGCGCGCGTTCGAGAAGATCAGGGAGTCCAGCATGGGCATGCCCGCGGTGATGATCCGGATGCTGGAGGCGCTGGCCCGGATCATGGAGGAGACGACCAGCGACGGGCAACGGCGGGTGCTGCTCGAGCAGGCGGCGATGATCGACCGGGCGAGCGAGCGCTCGGTGCCCGAGGCCGCGGACCGGGCCGATGTGCGGCGGCGCTACGAGGCCATCCTCACGATGGAGGCCAGGCTCGCCGCGAGCGCGCAGGACGCGCCGGTCGCGGGCGGGCACGACGCGTGAGCAGGCCAGCTGGCCCGAGGGGACATCCGGGCGGCGCGGAAAGGCCGGCCGGGGTGTCGGAAACGGGGTCGTCTCGTTCGTGGAACTAGGTAAAGGATGTCAATGTGGCATCCGCCGAAGGGAGGCGAGCGTGAAGTACGTCATTCTGCTGCTGGACACCGAGGCGGCCAGGAACATGACCGAGGCAGAAGGCCAGGCGTGGTACGCCGAGATCGGGGCCTGGTACGAGAAGGGCGGCGGCGGATCGGGCAAGCTGGTCGAGGGCGGACACCAGCTCCAGCCGCCGGCGGCGGCCAAGACGGTGCGCGCCGGCGGCGTCACCGACGGGCCCTTCATGGAGACCAAGGAGGCGCTCGGGGGGTACTCGGTCCTCGAGACCGACACCATCGACGAGGCGGTGGAGATCGCGAAGACCTGGCCGGGCGTGGACCGCGGCTGGATCACGGTCGAGGTCCGTCCCGTGGTGGAGATGTGACGCCCCCGGTCCGCAAGTAACCGAGAGGCCCTCAAAAGGACAGTCGGCGGGCGAGCAGCTCGCGCTCGGCCGGGTTGGCGGCCAGCGCGAGCGCTCGGTCGCTGGCGGCCCGGGCCTCGTCGTCGCGTCCGAGCCCGGCCAGCAGGCCGGCTCGCAGCGCGTGGAAGAGCCGGTAGGAGTCGAGATCGTCCGCCAGCGGCGAGATCTCGGCGAGCGCGGCCTCGGCGCCGAGGACGTAGCGGGTGGCGACGGCCCGGTTGAGCAGCACGACCGGCGAGGGCGCCAGCGCCTGCAGCCGGTCGTAGAGCAGGCGGATCTGGCCCCAGTCCGTGTGCCCGTAATCCGGCGCGTCCGCGTGCAGCGCGGCAATGGCCGCCTGGACCTGATACGGGCCGGGCGCGCGCATGGTCAGCGCCCGGTCGAGCAGGCGGGTTGCCTCGGTGATCAGCGACCGGTTCCACCGCGTCCGGTCCTGGTCGGCGAGGCGGACCAGGCGGCCCCACCCGTCGAACCGGGTCGCCGCCCGGGACTCGTGCAGCAGGAGCAGCGCGAGCAGCCCGAGGACTTCGGGCTCGCGCGGCATCAGCCGGTGCAGCAACCTGGTCAGCGACACGGCCTGGGCCGCGAGGTCGCGCCGGGCCGGCTGGCGGCCCGCGCTGGCCAGGTAGCCCTCGTTGAAGACCAGGTAGACCACGGCGAGCACCTCGGCGAGCCGATCGGCCAGGACGTCGGGATCGGGGACGCGCACGTCGGCCCGGGCGGCGCGCAGGGCCTTGCGCGCCCGCAGCAGGCGCTGGGTCATCGCGGGTTCGCTGGCCAGGAACGCGGCGGCGATCTCGGCGGTGGTCAGGCCGCATACGGCGCGCAGGGTGAGCGCGATCTGCGACTCGCGCGGGAGCGCGGGGTGGCAGCAGGCGAAGATCATGCCGAGGAGCTCGTCATCCGCGGTCTCGCCGGGCTCCCAGCTGTCGGTCGCGGTGGCCGCGAGCAAGGCCAGCTTCTGCTGCCCGGCCCGGGCCCGGCGGAGCCGGTCGATCGCCTTGCGGCGCGCCGTGGTGGCCAGCCAGCCGCCGCAGTTGGGCGGCGCTCCGCCGTCCCCCCAGTGCTCGATCGCCTCGATGAACGCGTCCTGGACGGCGTCCTCGGCGAGGCCCACGTCGCCGAGCCGCGCGGCCAGCGCGGCCCTGATCCGGGTCGCTTCTTCCCGGTAGACCCGCTCGAGCTCGGCCGCGTCCAAGGTCCCGGCTGGTTGCGGAGTTCAGGCGCCGGAGAACCTGGGCGGCCGCTTCTCGACGAACGCGGCGATCCCCTCGGCGAAGTCGCCCGAGGCGGCCATCTCCCGCTGGATCCCGGCCTCGAACTCCAGCTGGTTGTCCATCTGCTCGTACAGCCACCGGTTCAGCTGGCGCTTGGTCCCGGCGAACGACTTCGTGGGACCCGCGGCGAGCCGGTCCAGCAGGGCGTCCGCCTGCGCGGCGAACTCCGCGTCCGGCCAGACGCGGTTGATCAGGCCCCAGTCGAGCGCCGTGCGGGCGTCCAGCCGCTCCCCCAGCATGGCCAGCTCGGTGGCCCGGGTGAAGCCCACCCGGGACGGCACGAGCAGCGACGAGCCGCCGTCCGGGACCAGCCCGATGTTGACGAACGCGAGCTGGAAGAACGCCGACTCGGCCGCGACGACCAGGTCGCAGGCCAGCGCGAGTGACAGCCCGATCCCGGCGGCCGCACCGTTGACCGCCGCTATGACCGGCTTGGGCATCCGGCGGACGCCGGTGATCAGCGGGTGGTA
>JASIGD010000550.1 GCA_030045295.1 Streptosporangiaceae bacterium | reverse complement strand
CTCGTGCGCGTGAAACGGGCGTCCCGCGCGGAGCAGCTGGTCGGCCAGCCTGGCCGCGTCCGGCCCGGCCAGCAAGAGGTCGTCGGGAATCCTTGCTTCGCCGGCGGCCCGGCCGCGGCCGAGCGGTCGCCCCAGCGCATCGCGCGGACGCGCGTTGCGCGGCCGGCCAGACCGATCGCGATCCCTCGTCACCGTTCCGGTTCCGGATCGGCCAGCCAGCCGCGAAGCTCGGTATCGAAGGCCTCCGGGCGTTCTTCATGCGGGAAGTGCCCGGCGCCGTCTATCACGTGCCACCGGTAGGGGCCGTCGACGTACCGTCCGGCGCCGCGGGCGGTCCGCAGCAGCACGCAGCTGTCCAGCGCCCCGTGCAGGTGCAGCGTCGGTGCCTGGATCGGCGCGCGCATGTGCCGCGTGTAGCGGACGCCGTCGGGGCGCGCGCCGCTACGCGCGAGCCAGCGATGATATTCCAGCGCCGAGTGCGCCACCGACGGTATGAGCATGGCCCTGGCGTAGATCTGCGCGGTCACCTCGTCGGGCCAGCCGGGCGCCGACCAGTTCTCCAGCAGCTGGCCTACCCGCCGGGCTCCGTCCCGGACCAGCTGCCGCTCGGGGATGGCGGGCAGCTGGAATCCGAGCGCGTAGCTGGTCCGGCGGCCCTGGCCGAGCGGGTCGGTGAGCACCGCGGACCGCATCCGCAGCGGGTGCGCCATCGACACCACCGCGAGCCGCCGGACTACCTTGGGGTGGTAGGCCGCCAGCGTCCAGGCCACCAGCCCGCCCCAGCCATGACCCACGATGACGGCGTTCGCCTCGCCGAGCGCCCGGACCAGGCCGGCCGCGTCGGAGGCGGCCGTGACCAGGTCGTAGCCGCGTGGCGGTTTGTCGCTGCCGCCGTAGCCGCGCAAGTCCACCGCGACGGCGCGGAATCCCGCCTCAGGCAGCCAGGCCAGCTGGTGGCGCCACGCCCACCAGAACTCGGGGAAACCGTGCAGCAACAGCACCAGCGGCCCGTCCCCGGCTTCGGCGATGTGAAAACGGGTCCCGTTGGCGCTGACCGTCCGGTGCGCCCACGGGCCTTTGATCTGCACCGCGGAATCCGCGCCCACGGCCATCGCGCTCACCTCACTGCGGCTTGCGGGCAGGGATCTCGGGGCGCTGCCCGGTGCCGACCTCGGGGCGCTGCCCGTCAGGGCCGGCTTCGGGCAGCAGTCCTTCGCGCCGCAGCATGCCCAGGTCGTCGGTGACGGTCTTCTTGGTCAGGCGCAGGCCCGACAGCCTTCGCACCTTCAGGTAGGCGATCCCTGCCACCAGCGCGGCCAGCAGCAGCACGGTGCCGGCCACGATGAGGAAGGCCGCCCAGGCCCAGATGCCGGCCGCGATCAGGCCGTAGGCGTAGGCGAAGCAGAGGAGCAGGAGCACCAGGCAGCCGAAGTAGAACGAAAAGCCGCCCAGCGCGCCGGCCAGGCCGATACGCTGCAGGTCCGCGCGGAGCTCGGACTTAGCCAGCTCGATCTCGTACCTGACCAGCTGGGAGATGTCCTTGGCCGCCAGGGCCACGAGATCCCCGAGTGACTGGTCGCTGCCGGCCGATCCCGGCGTTTCGCTGCGGGCCATTGCGTCCCTCTCCCATCGTGCGGACGACCATCCGCTCCCCTGCACCGTCACCGGCGCCCGCGCTGGACACCCCTGGGGGCTACCCGAGCCGGGCCGAAGACCAAGGTTATGGCCTTGGTTCTCATCATGGCAGCACCGGTGCCGGCACCGCGTCGTGGTGCCGCGATTCCGATCGCAGGTCTACGCTTCCCGGACCGCCAGGCATTACGCGCCGGGCCATCAGGAAGAAAGCCAAAAGAAGCGGCGCCCCTGGCAGGGGCGCCGCCGCGCAGCACGTCATGCCTGGCTACCAAGCGTGCACCTTCTCTGTCAGTCAGGCTGGCCGCCCTTGTCGCCTTCTGGCCACCATTGTCGGCCTGACCTGCCCTGACACGCCTCCCGCGGCTGGTCGCGCGTGGGTACCTGGCTGCCGTGCCCGGACGCTCCAACGTCCGTACCACCGTTCTACGACGAAATCGGCGGCCTGAAAAGACCTGTGCCGTGTCCGATTCGTGATCTCGATCAGTTCTCGCGATCACATGCCGTTAACCAGTGGCTCGCCGGGTCGTTGCCGTCGGCTGGTGTCCGGACGGCACCCCCGCGGCTGAAAAGGAGGCGGCGCCCGCCGGGGGGGAGAGCGGGCGCCGCGCGCACGGTCCGGCCCTGGGGGGGGAGGCCGGCTCCGTCCTATTCGAAGTCTAGCGGCATCTGACGCTCGTATCGACCATCGGGTCCGCAATATTAAGTGCATCGGACACTTGTGTCGACCGCATACGTCCTCGTGCCGTCTTGAGCTTATCGGTTAGGACGTACCCCGCGCGGCGTGAACACTAACTACGCAAGAAAAGCTACTGCCCAGTATCACCCGGTAATAAGTGCGGCCCAGCCGTGGCTCGTGCGCTGTCTGCGCTTTGCGCAGCCGTGCGACGATACGGCACTTATCCTGCTACTCGTCCGGAGCGCGCGAAGCCATTCCCGCTCCGCGCTTTTGTGAACAGAGTGCATCAAGTTGCCTGTTGTCACCGGGGCGTCGGGATTTGATTCCGGGCGATGCCGAGGTCCGGCGGGATCAGGCCAGGTCGGCCAGGACCGCGTCCAGGAGAGCGACGGCGCCCGGCTTGCAGAGCGGGTGGTTACCATTTCCGCACTTGGGTGACTGGATGCAGGAGGGACAGCCGGCCTCGCAGTCACAGCCCGAGATGGCCTGCCTGGTCGCGCCGAGCCAGTCCGGGGCCGCCTGGAAGCCGCGCTCGGCAAATCCGGCGCCGCCGTCGCAGCCGTCGTAGACGAACACGCTCAGCTTTCCCGTCGCGGGGTGCAGGTCGGCCGACACGCCGCCGATGTCCCAGCGGTCGCAGGTGGCGAACAGCGGGAGCAGGCCGATCGAAGCGTGCTCGGCGGCGTGCGCGGCGCCGCCGAGATCGATTCCGGCCGAGGCCAGCCGGCCTCGCTCGGCAGCGGAGACCGTCCACCAGACCGCCCGCGTCAGCAGGTGCCGTGGCGGCAGGTCGAGCGGCGTATCTCCGAGCGGCGCACCGGTATCGGCGCGGCGCTTGGTGAAGCACACCACCTGGCGCGTCACCTGGACGTCACCGAAGCAGACGTCGGCCGCGCCCCACGTCGCGTGCTGCAGCACGCCCTGCACGTCGACCTCGGTCACGACCCTGGCGGTGGTGGTGTAGCCGGGGTCGAACGGCTCGACCAGCGCCGCCCGGTCGGCCAGGTCAAGCCGGTTGACCAGGTAGCTTTCACCCTGGTGCAGGTAGACGGCGCCGTCGTGGACGAGCAGCTGAGCGGAGGGCTCGTCCACCGTGCCGACCAGCCGCCCGGTCCCTTGCTCCACCACGCGCACCGGGGTGTCGCCGAGACCGCGCAGCCCCGCCGCGGCGGGGCCCCGGCGCATGCTGTACCAGCCCGTCGGCCGCCGGCGCAGCCGGCCAGACCTGGTGAGCTCGTCGACGACCGGGCGCGCCTCCGGACCGAAGACGTCCGCGTCCTGGTCGGTGAGGGCCAGCTCGGCCGCTGCCGCGCACAGGTGCGGGGCCAGCACGTACGGGTTGGCGGGATCCAGGACGGTCGCCTCTACCGGATGCCGCAGCAGTATTTCCGGATGGCGGACCAGATAGGTATCGAGCGGGTCGTCCCGGGCGATGAGCACCGCGGCCGCGCTCCTCCCGTTGCGCCCGGCGCGTCCTGCCTGCTGCCACAGCGAGGCCCACGTCCCGGGCCACCCCGCGATGAGGACGGCGTCAAGGCCGGCAATGTCCACGCCGAGCTCGAGCGCGGTCGTGGTCGCGAGACCAAGCAGGCGCCCGTCGCCGAGCGCGGCCTCCAGGCTGCGCCTGTCCTCCGGCAGGTACCCGGACCGGTAGGCGGCGACCCGGGCCTCGGGTGCGTCGCGCCCGCCGAGTGACCTGCGCGCGGCGAGGGCGACCGCCTCGGCGCCGCGCCGCGACCTGATGAACGCGAGCGTGGGGACGTTCTGTCCGACCAGCCGGGCGAGCAGGTCCGCCGCCTGCGCGGTGGCGGTCCGGCGCAGCCTGGTCCCCGCCTCGCCGCGAGAGCCGGTCAGCGGCGGCTCCCACAGCGCGAACGCGAGCGGCCCGCACGGCGAGCCATCCTCGGTGACCTCCTCGGCGTCAAGCCCGGTCAGCAGCCTGGCGCAGGCACCAGGGGACCCGACGGTAGCCGAGGCGAGCACGAAAACCGGCCGGGACGTGGCGCCGGCCGGGGCGTGATGCGCGACCACCCGGCGCAGCCGCCGCAGCACGTGTGCCACGTGGGAGCCGAAGACCCCGCGGTACCCGTGGCACTCGTCCACGATGACGTAACGCAGCCTGCTGAAGAACCCTGACCAGCGCGCGTGCCCGGGCAGCAGCGACCGGTGCAGCATGTCCGGTGTGGTCAGCAGGTACCTGGCGTGGCTGCGGGCCCAGGCCCGCTCGGCTGCGCTGGAGTCGCCGTCATAACTGGCGGCCTGAACCCCAGGCAGGGCGAGCGACCGGATCGAGGCGAGCTGGTCGGCGGCGAGCGCCTTGGTCGGCGTGACGTAGAGCACCGTGTCGCCGGCCATGACCGCCGTGAGCGCGGGCAGCAGGTAGCCGAGTGACTTACCCGACGCGGCGCTCGTAGCGAGGATGACGTTCCGGCCCGCCTGAGCGTGCGTGGCGGCGGTGGCCTGGTGCGACCACGGGGCGCGGATGCCGCGTCGGGCGAAGGCGTCAATGACCTCGGCCGGGACCCACTGCGGCCACGGGACGTCGCGCCCGGCCCGGGCCGGGATGTACTCGATGTGCACGGGCCGGCCCGCCCGGGTGTCCTCGAGCAGGATGCTCAGCGCCCGGTTTCTCCCGGCTTCCGGATGACCGGCGGCGAGCCCGGCCGGGAACGCCGGAGCTCCGGCCGGGGGGCACGAAGGCACGGGGGGCGGCCCGCCCGCCGCGAGCGCGGGGCCATGCGTGGTCGTCGACACAGGCTCTTAGTGTTACACCGCGGGCGCGCGATCGTGACCGTCGACACAGGTTTTCCGCGTGCCGCCCGTTGGGGGATGCCCGAAGGCATGATTTCGTATAGACATGACACCGGAGCGTGGTTGAATGCCGACAGGATCACCCCCCGCCGCCGGCCACGCCGGTCCGGGCGCAGGGCAGGACGACAGATGACGCCTTGATGGCGCTGGAGGATTTGTGGATCTGAAGCTAGGTCACTACAACAAGGACGGCATCGAGGTCGTCGACGTCGAGGGCGAGATCGATGTCTACACCGCGCCGCGGCTGCGCGAGCTGCTCATCGACCTGGTCAACAAGAACAACTACCAGCTCGTGGTCAACATGGAGAAGGTCGAGTTCCTCGACTCCACCGGGCTCGGCGTCCTGGTCGGCGGGCTGAAGCGAGTGCGCGCACACGACGGCTCGCTGGACCTCGTCTGCACGCAGGAGCGGATACTCAAGATCTTCCGGATCACCGGGCTGACCAAGGTCTTCGGCATTCACGACACCGTGGACGAGGCCATCGCGGCCAAGAAGTCCGAGAAGTAGTCCCGGCGCGTTCCGCGGAACCTGCCGAGATGGCCACCGTCGAAGTGACGTTCACGCCGCTGCCTGCGCACGTGCGCACGGCGCGGCTCGTCGCCACCGCCGTCGCGCGGCGCAGCGGCGTGGACGAAGCGCTGCTTGATGAGGTGCGCCTGGCCGTGGGCGAGGCCTGCTCGCGCGCGGTCGAGGCGCACCGGCGGCATTGCCCGGCCGAGCCGGTCAGGATCGAGATGACCGACGCCGATAAACGGTTCGTGGTGGTGGTGAGCGATCACGCTCCCGCTGCCCCCGCTGCCGCCTCCGGCCCGTCAAGTGCCGATGACGACCGCGCGGACGGCGGCAGTCCCGCCGAGGCGCCCCCCGGGCAGGACAGCGCGATGGCGATCCCCGCGGGGTTCGGCCTGGCCGTGATCTCCGGCCTGGCCGATGATGTGCGGGTCTCGTCGACCAGTTCCGGGGTGAGCGTCCGGATGAGCTGGCCGTCGTCGGCCGCCGCGGACTGAACGCGCTGGACCGCGCCGGGCCCTCGTTCGCCGTGCCCGTAAGCTAGGCCCGTGGCCGGCTCGTGTTGCGGTCTTTCATCGCGAAAATAACGGTAAGGTTGCGTAATTGTTAGGAACGGCCTGGTGTTCGTGGTTCGGCCTGTGCGTGCGTAGACTCCCGGCCACTCGTTTGTTCCCGATCGGCACCGTCTTCCGTTCGGAGTTCCAGGAGGTCGAATGTTCAGGCTCGTCCCCGCGCTGACGGCAACCTCCGTCAGTGTGAGCGGCGCCAACCTGACCTGGGTTGTCATCGTCGCGGTCGTGGCACTACTCGCGCTCGGCGTAGCCGGCGTGCTGGTCCGGGAGGTGCTCGCGGCCGACCAGGGCACCCAGCGGATGCAGGACATCGCGCGCGCCATCCAGCAAGGCGCGGCCGCCTACCTGCGGCGCCAGTTCATGACGCTCAGCGTGTTCGTGGTCATCATCTTCTTCGTGCTGCTCCTGCTGCCCGCCGACGACACCAGCGTGCGCTGGGGCCGCAGCGCGTTCTTCCTGGTCGGCGCCCTGTTCTCGGCGCTGACCGGATTCACCGGGATGACGCTGACCACGCGGGGCAACGTGCGGGTCGCGGCCGCGGCCCGAGAAGGCGGCGAGCGGCCCGCGATGCGGATCGCCTTCCGCACCGGCGGCGTGGCCGGGATGTTCACCGTCGGCCTGGGCCTGTTCGGCGCCGCGATGGTGGTGCTGGCCTACCGGCAGAACGCGCCGGACGTGCTGGAAGGCTTCGGCTTCGGCGCGGCCCTGCTGGCGCTGTTCATGCGTGTCGGCGGCGGCATCTACACCAAGGCGGCCGACGTCGGCGCGGACCTGGTGGGCAAGGTCGAGCAGGGCATCCCCGAGGACGACGCGAGG
>JASIGD010000549.1 GCA_030045295.1 Streptosporangiaceae bacterium | reverse complement strand
GCGGCGTGAGACGGAAAGCGACTTGCTGCTTCGCGATGTTAGCGTGTGGGAACTCCAGCCGGGAGGTCGCTCGGCAACGCAGGCGCTAGGGTCGGCGGCGGCGGCGCCTGCCCTAGCCCCGGACCCGCCGCCCGGACGGGCCGGGGGCAGGCTGTGCCCCCGGCCGTGGATCGTCCGGCCGTCCCCGACGTGGGCAGGAACCAATCCAAGGTCAGCGTCACGAGGAGCTGTTCACAGCGCTGTTGAACTCGGTCGTGATGTAGTTCGTGATGTCGACCTTCGTCGGGATGAGGCCGGCCGCAAAGAACTGGTCGACCAGGTTCTGCTCGGACGAGACGATGGCGCTGGTCACCGGGACCGGGGTAGTGGCGTCGACCTTGGCGGCCACGTCCATGATGCTGGCGGGCAGCCCGGCCGCCTTGCCCCAGGCCACGGCCCAGGCCGACGGGTGCGTCGCCGCCCAGACATAGGCCTTGTTCAGGGTGGCCAGGTAGATCTTGATCGCGGCCGCCTTACTCGGGTCCGCTACGGCGGCCTTGGACGCCACCTCGAACGAGTACGGGCTGCCATAGGCGCCCCCGGTGGCCAGCACGCGGGCGCCGTCCTGCGCGACGACCTGCTGGACGTAGGGCGGCCAGATGTCCCAGGCGTCCACCGCGCCCGAGGTGAACGCGGCCAGGGCCTCGGCCGGCTGGAGGTTCACCAGCGTGACGTCCTTGGTGGTCAGCCCGGCCTTGGTCAGCACGGTCAGCAGGTTGTAGTTCGCCGAGCTGCCCGAACCGTAGGCGATCTTCTTCCCCTTCAGCTGCTGGATCGAGGTGATCGGCGAGTTCTTCGGGACGACGACCGCATCCTGGTCCCCGGCGGTCTCGCGGGCGCCGACGATCTCGACGGCCTCGCCGCCGGACGCGGCGAAGACGGGCGGCGCGTCCCCGACACCGCCAACGTCGACCGAACCCGAGGCCATCGCCTCCAGCATCGGCGGTCCCGAGGTGAAGTCGGACCAGGTGACGTGGAACGGCAGGGTGCTCAGCAGGCCTGCCGCCGTCAGCACCGCCTCGGCCCCGGTCCCCTTCTGGTCGCCGACGTGCAAAGTCACCGAGGACAGGCTGACCGAACTGGACGCCGACGGACTGGAGGTGCTCGAGGAGGAGGGGGAGGAGGACGAGGAGCAGCCCGCCCCGGCCAGCCCGGCCAGCGCGAGCGCCGCGACGGCATAAAACTTCGGTCTGTTTATCATGTCGTTCCTTAACGTGATCAGTCGGTGTCCCCGGGCGGGACGCCGAGTTCGGTCAGCAGCCGCAGGCGCAACGCGACGAGATCCGGGTGGTCACGGTCCCGCGGCCGCGGCAGGGTGATGGACGAGGAGTGGGCTATCCGCCCCTCGCCGAGGACGAGGACCCGGTCGGCAAGCGCCAGGGCCTCGTCCACGTCGTGCGTGACCAGCAGCACCGCGGGGCAGTGCGTGGCCCACAGGCGGAGCACCAGACGGTGCATGGTGATCCTGGTCAGCGCATCGAGCGCGCTGAACGGCTCGTCGAGCAGCAGCAGGCGCGGCTCGCGGACCAGGGCCCGCGCCAGCGAGGCCCGCTGCGCCTCGCCGCCGGACAACGTGGCGGGCCAGGCCGACGCGCGCTCGGCCAGCCCGACCTCGTCCAACGCGGTACGGGCGACGGCCTGCGGGTCCGCGAGCCGCAGCCCGAGCGCGACGTTGGCCAGCACCTTCTTCCACGGCACGAGCCGCGGTTCCTGGAACGCGACCGACACAGGGCCCTCCACATAGAGCTGGCCGGTCACCTCCTGATCCAGCCCGGCGAGCGCGCGCAGCAGCGTGGACTTGCCCGAGCCGCTGCGCCCGATCAGCGCGACAAACTCGCCCGGCGCGATGTCCAGGTCGAGGCCGGCCAGGACGGCGCGGTCGCCGAAGGACCGGCTCAGCCCGCGCACAGAGGCCGCCGCGGCCGGGGTCCCCGGGTCCTGCAGGGCCCGCACCGAGGCCCGTTCGGGAGAATGCTCTACTCCACGAAGTCGCGGCGCCACGCCAGTGCCTTCCTTTCCAGCAGGCGCACCGCGCCGTTGGCCAGCAAGCCGAGGATCGCGTAGACGATGAGCGCGACCATGATCACGCTGTTGTTCAGGAACTGCTCGGCCTGGGTGATCATGAAGCCGAGGCCGTTGGACGCGTTGATCTGCTCGCCCACGACGAGCGCGAACATCGAGTAGACCACGCTCAGCTGCAACCCGGTAAGCGCCTGCGGAAGCGCGCCGGGCAGCACGATGTGCCGGATGATCTCGTTCCTGCGCAGGCCGAGAACGTGGCCGAGCTCGCCGAGCTTGCTGTCCACGCCGCGGATGCCGGCGAACGTGTTGAGGTACATCGGGAATAGCGCCGCCAGCATAACGAACAGCACCTTCGGCAGCTGCCCGATGCCGAACCAGACGATGAACAGCGGGATCAGCCCGAGCAGCGGGACGCTGCGCAACGCCTGCAGGATCGGGTCAGCGATCGCCTCGCCGACCCGGCTGAGCCCGGTGACGACCGCGAGCAGCACACCAATGGTGACGCCGAGCGCCAGGCCAATAGCCCAGCGCTCGAAGGACGCCAGCAGCGACGCCTGCAGCGTCCCGTAGGTCGGCGAGTCGGTGACGACAAGGTAATAGGCCGTATGCGCGATCGAGGCCGGGGAGGCCAGCTTGCTCGCCGGGAGGATCCCGGTGCTGCTGGCCAGCTGCCACAGGCCGACCAGGGCGACCGGGCTGAGCAGCCGCACCCAGCGCAGTTCGTGCGACCGGGAACCGGTCGCACGACGGGCGGCCGCCGGGGCGGCGCGCGTCGCCCCCCGCCCGGCGCCGTGTGCGGACCCGGCGGCAGGTCCCGGCGGGCTCGCGTTTCCGGCGGAAGTTAGGCGTGGTTGTGTGGACACGAGCGCCCTCTCCTGTGATGAGCCGGTAGCCACCGGACGGTTGCAGCGCGACCACCGGGCCGGGCGAACCGGATGCCTTGGCCGCGCGATAACGCTCAGCGCTGAGCGGCGCGGACGAGCGGACAGGTCGCGCTGGACTGCATGCCGAAGTCGGCGTACAGCCGCGCCACGAGGGGCTCGGGGCGGTTCATGACAGTACCCTAGTCCAATTGTCTATTAAGTCAATAGAATTTATAGACAAAGTCCGGCTCCGCATCCGGTGACGCCGCCGCCCACTACGCCGGTCCCGGGGACGTCGGCTGACGTCCGCTCCGGCGCCCGCAGCTAGGGCGGCGCCGAAGAATCGGGCTGGCGCGCTCGCTCGCGCGCCTCTTACGCCGACGTCTACCTGACCTGGGGCGAGCCTCCGGACGCGGTCGCGGAGAAGCTCGACCGGGTCCGTCAGCGCGCTAAGGCGGCCGGGCGCGAGCTACGCTTCGGCATCCGGCTGCACGTGATCGCGCGGGAGCGCTCCGGCGAGGCATGGGCGCAGGCCCATCGGCTGCTCGACGGCCTCGACCCGGCCGCGATCGAGCGCGCCCAGGCAGTCCAGCGCGCCTCCCAGTCCGAGGGCCAGCGCCGGATGTCGGCACTGCACAGCGGCCGGACTGACGCCCTGCAGGTCTCGCCGAATCTGTGGGCCGGCATCGGCCTGGTGCGCGGCGGCGCGGGCACCGCCCTGGTCGGCAGCCACGAGGAGGTCGCCGACCGGATCGCCGGGTACCACGAGCTCGGCATCGACGAGTTCATCCTTTCCGGCTACCCGCATATGGAAGAGGCCTACCCGGTTGGTGAGGGCGTGCTGCCCGTCCTGTGGGACTACCTGCCGTCTGACGCGACGCCGAGCGCGGTCTTGCCGATGAGGTCACGGACCAGGCAGGGGTTGGGCGGGTGGAAGCCTCGGCTATGGTCCACTCGATGTGCGGGTGACGGGCGAAGGTCCAACCGCCGAGTTCCTTGGATACGCGGCGCCTGGAGTTGGGTTCCGGGCGTCTATTCATGCGGCGGCCGCCCGTTGGCGACCGGGGTGTAGTGGGAGGCATCTCCCGTGAGGGAGTAGCTCGGCTGGCCGTCGGTGCCCACCGGGATGTCGCCGGCTACCGTGACGCGGTGCAGCCGCCGGGGAGCGTCGTCGTAGTTGTCGATCGCGTAGTGCTGCGTGATCCGGTTGTCGAAC
>JASIGD010000548.1 GCA_030045295.1 Streptosporangiaceae bacterium | reverse complement strand
CAGCCCCACTTCATCGGGTAGGTGAACTCGTCTAGGATGTACAGGCCGTGCCGCTCGGCCGTCAGGTCGCGCTTGATCTGCGCCCAGCCCTCGCGGGCGTTCGCGGCGTGGTCTTCAGGGTCGCCGCGCTGGATCCACGACCAGCCCTCGCCCATCTTGTGCCAGGCGACCTCGCCGCCTTCGCCGGTCTGCTCGTGCAGCCGGCCGAGGGCGCGGAAGGCGGCCTCCTCGCCGACCCGCCACTTGGCGCTCTTGACGAACTGGTAGACCCCGATGCTCCAGCCCTGGTTCCAGCCGCGCAGGGCCATGCCGAACGCGGCGGTCGACTTCCCCTTCATAGCGCCGGTGTGCACGATCAGCAGCGGCCGGTTCCGGCGCTGCCGGGTAGTCAGCCCGTCGTCCGGGACGGTCTCGGGTGCTCCCTTCGGCACTGCTCAGGCCACCTCCCGCGGGACTTCCCAGTAGGCGGCGCCGCGCTGCACGGCTCGCCTGTAGGCGCGGACCGAGCCGGCCAGCGCACCCACGGAAAGGTTCTCCAGGCCGAGATGGAAGGCGCCGAGGGTCTCGGCGAGCACGCCAGCCAGCCCGAGGCGGACCGGGCCGGCCTCGCAGTCGATGACTACGGCCGCGATCCCGTCGCGACGCAGCCGCAAGGCGGAAGCATCCGGCGCGCCGCCCACGGTGTGACGCCCGTCGGTGACCACGACCATCAGCGGTCGGCGCAACGGGTCGCGCAGCCGCTCACGGAGCAGCGTGACGTGGGCTTCAGCGAGCCCGGCGGCCAGCGGGGTCTGCCCTCCGGTCGGCATGCTCTGCAGCCTGCTCGCGGCGGCGTCCACCGACGAGGTGGGCGGCAGCAGGAGCTGCGCGCCGACGCCGCGGAAGCAGATCAGGCCCACCTTGTCCCGGCGCTGGTAGGCGTCGAGCAGCAGGGATAGCACGGCGCCCTTGACCGCTTCCATCCGGCGTCGGGCGGCCATCGATCCGCTGGCGTCCACCAGGAACAGGACCAGGTTGGATTCGCGTCCCTCGCGCCGCCGCTCGCGCAGGTCGGCGCGGTCCAGGATCAGGCCGGGCCCGGTCCGGCCGCGGCGGATCTGGTGCGGCGCGCTGGCCATGAGCGTCGCAGTCAGGTGCACGTCCCGCGGCGCCGACCGGGGCGGGTGGGCGCCGACGGTGTGGCCGCTGTCGGTGTAGGCGCGCGAGCGGCGCCCCGCGGTCCCGTGGCCCATCCCGGGCACCTCGAGCCGCCGCGCGCGGAACGTCGCGCCAGCCTGCTGGACCGACTCGTGTCCTGCCCCGGTCCGGGGGTCCCCGTTACCCGGTGCCCGGTCCTGCGGCGGCTGATCGTCGGCGGGCCCGGGATCGGGCGGATCAGGCTCGTCGTCCGGCTCGTCGCTGAGCGCCTCGTCGAGTTGCTCCTCGTCCAGGCCGGGAGGGTCGAACGGGTTCCGGCGGCGGCGGTGCGGCAGTGCGAGCCGGGCCGCGACGCGGATGTCCTCGCGGCTGACCGCCGCCGCTCCCCGCCAGGCCGCGTGCGCGGCGGCGGCCCGGGCGATGACGATGTCGGCCCGCAACCCGTCCACGCCGAAGCTGGCGCACACCGCCGCGATCTGCTCCAGCGCCTCGTCGTCGAGGGCGACCGCCGCCAGCCGGGCCCGGGCCGCGACGATCGAGGCAGCGATCTCCGCTTCGGAGCCGGCAAACCGGGCCGCGAGCGCCTTCGGGTCGGCGTCGAAGGCGATCCTCCTGCGGACAACCTCGGCCCGGGTCGCCGGGTCGCGCGGCGCGGCCGCCTCTACGGTCAGGCCGAACCGGTCGAGCAGCTGCGGCCGTAGCTCGCCTTCCTCCGGGTTCATGGTGCCGACCAGCAAGAACCTCGCCGCGTGCTGTACCGACACGCCGTCGCGCTCCACGTAGCTGGTCCCCAGGGCGGCCGCATCGAGCAGCAGGTCGACCAGGTGGTCGTGCAGCAGGTTGACCTCGTCCACGTACAGCACGCCCCGGTGCGCTGCGGCCAGCAGTCCCGGCTGGAAGGACGTGACGCCCTCCGTCAGCGCCCGCCCCACGTCCAGCGAGCCGGTGAGCCGGTCTTCGGTAGCACCGACCGGCAGCTCCACCAGCCGGGTCGGCCGCGGCTGCGCCGGGGCGCCGGCCGGGTGCGGGCCGTCGGGGCACTGCGGGTCGGGTGCCAACGGCGAGCACGAGAAGCGGCAGGCCACGATGACCTCGACCGGCGGCAGGACGGCGGTCAGCGCGCGGACCGCGGTCGACTTCGCGGTCCCCTTCTCGCCGCGCACCAGGACCCCGCCGATCGCCGGCGAGATCGCGTTTAGAACGAGCGCCAGCCGCATGTCATCCATCGCGACGATGGCACTGAACGGAAACTGGGTCACAGCCACAGCCCTTCACCCAGCGGGTGTCCACGCCCGCCGAGAGCGACGACCACCGGGCGATAGCCCGGCGGCACGGGTACCGATGGCCTGGCTTCCTGTCGTACCGACAGGTCACAGTGGCGGGACCGCCCCGGATTCGCACCGGCGTTCCTCGGCAGCCGTTCGCGGCCATCTTCTCACAGACGTGCGGCAGACTGTACGGCGTGCTGTCCCAGACCGTGACCGTGGTCGGTATCGGAGCCGACGGGTGGGCCGGGCTGCCGCCGGGTTCGAAGGCCGCGCTCGAGCAGGCCGACGTGCTGATCGGAGGGTCGCGCCAGCTCGCGCTGCTGCCCGATGCTGTCAACGCCCAGCGGATCCCGCTGCCGAGCCCGCTGCTGCCCGGCCTGTCCGACCTGGTCGCCGCGCAGGCCGGATCCGCGCTGACCGTGCTGGCCAGCGGTGATCCGATGTTCTACGGCATCGGCTCGACCTTGGTCGGCCTCCTGGGTGCCGCCCGGGTCAGGGTGCTTCC
>JASIGD010000547.1 GCA_030045295.1 Streptosporangiaceae bacterium | reverse complement strand
GGGCCGGACGTGCAGGAACGCGGCGACCAGACCGCGGGCCAGGATCTCCTCCGCCTGCCAGCCTTCGGGCAGCGCCGGGACGAACGGCGCCGCCCAGCCGCCCGCCAGGCCGTCGGCCACCGCGCGCGGATTGGTCTGCCAGGCCAGGTGGCACAGCCGGTTGGCCAGCGGCGCGGACAGGTCCCAGCCGTCCGCGGCCTGCTCGGGCGGGTTGGCCGCCGCGACCACCGCGACCTCGTCCGGCAGCGTGAGGTCCCCCACGGCCCGTTCCAGTACCACCCGCAGCAGCGCGGCCTGCACGGCGGGCGGCGCGGTGGACAGCTCGTCGAGGAACAGCAGGCCGCGCCCGGCCTCGGCCAGGCGCCGCGCCCACGCGGGGGGAGCGAACCTGACCCCGTCGCCCACCACGATCGGCAGCCCCGCGAAGTCCGAAGGCTCCCTGATCGAGGCGATGACGGTCTCGCAGGGCAGGCCCATGGTCTGCGCCATGGCCCGGATCGCGGACGTCTTGCCGGTGCCGGGCGCGCCCCACAGCAGCACGGGCACCCGCGCCGCCACCGCGACCCCGAGCGCCTCGACCGCCGGGTTAGCAGGGGGCTGTACGCTCATATCTCCCAGTGTGGGGCATCGGCGGGACCATCGTGGGCGTCCGCGGCCGCGTGCACGTCCAGCGGCACCGGTTCCGCGCCGGGCGAACGCAGGCCGAGGACCCGGGCGTCCGGCCAGCCGGCCTGCTCGACCGCGACGACCAGGTACCGACCGACCAGCGCGAGCCCGCACGCCCACACCGAGGCCAGCCACCCGGCAGGCAAGCTGACCCGCAGCTGGCGCTCCTCCCCCCGCCCGGTCAGCTCGGTCGCTCTGCACCCGGGCCTGTGCTCCAGCGACACCGCTACCTGGTCGGGATCGATCCCGAGCCACCGCTCGGCCACCGGCGCCAGCCGGCCCGTTATCGCGGCCACCAGCGCGGGCCTGACCCGCTCATCGGACCGGTCCGCGTGTGCCGCGGCCACGTGCCCGATCAGCCTGACCTGGAACCCGTACCCCAGCGCGAGCAGCGACAGCAGGTCGTTCCTGCGCTGCCTGGCCCGGTCCACCTCCGCCTGGGCCTGCCGGTGCGCGCTGACCGCGCGGGCCGATGCCCTGATCGGCTTGGCCATCGGCGTCGGCCTCGGCTGTATCTGCTGGGCCGGACGGGGCCGACGGCCCGGGTACCCAGGTCGGCCCTGGCTCGCCTGAGCCGCCTCGGCGACGTCTTCCCAGCCGACCACGATCTCGTCGGCTGGACCGCGCGGTCCGATGGCCAGCATCGACAGATCCGCGATATGCCTCCCCCAGGCTTCGGCCAGCTCGACGCAGCCGGCCTTGTCGCCGCCGAGCGCGGCGAGCACTTGCTCGCCCTCGGCGTCGGGATGCTCGGACAGGACGAGCGATCCGGCTTCCCAGCGGACGGTGTGCCTCGCGTGGCCGCACGGCACCTGCGCCTGACAGCTCGGCAGACAGTCGAACCACCGGCCGTTCGGGTTATTGATCACGGCGGGTACCTCCAGCGCAGCGGCACCTTGGCCCGGACCTCAGCCGACATCCCGACCACCACCACCTCGATCCACGGCGTGGACTGGTTCAGCGGCGGCGTGAGCTGGAGCCTGACCCGGCGCTCGCCGCTGGACGCCAGTCGCGGCGGCCGCGAGCCGACCTGCCGGGTGGCGTGCCATCGCCCGCCGCTGTCGTGCACCCACACCGACAGCGGGACGGGCCCGGCCACGGCGTTTACCAGCACGTCAAGCACGCTTCCCCCGGCGACGTTGTGCAGGCCGAGCAGCGCCAGCCTGATGCCGTCCAGTTCGGGCAGGGCCAGGCCCACGGCCGCGTAGCCGTCGCGGCCCGGCGCCTCCGGTTTCCTGCGGTGATAGTGGGCGAGCACGCTGAGCCATGGTTCCGGCAGGTCGTGAGCTGGCGCCGCGGTGATCCCGTGCTCGTAGATGCGCAGGCTCGCGCACAGCGTGGCGAGCTGGCTCGGGACCGGGCTCAGCGCCGACAAGACCTCGGCCGCCTCAAGGGCGGCCACTACCGCACCGAGCCCGGTGGCCAGGCTGATGTACGGTCCCTGCGTACGGAATCTCAGCGGGACGTCCGTTCCTATGGTCAGCAGCTGCTCCGCGGTGGTGTTCAGCAGATGCTCACCGGAGCTCAGGCCGGTCTTTTTGACCAGCGGCCCGGCGCCGTCCGGCGATCCCGGGCCCAGGGCGATACGGACCGCCGGGCCGCCCGGCAGCGCGATGTCCAGCCACCGGACGTCACGCTTCGGCTCCGGGTCCAGGATCAGGTCGCCGGTCCACTCCGGCCCGCCGCTGCCGGTGAATCGCAGGCCGTAGCTGGCGCCCTTGTCGTCCCTGGTCGTGATGTCCGGGGCGGGAAGCATGGCCGGGTGCGCGAAGCGTACGCGGTCCGCGTCGGCCGAGTCCCCGATCCACCACGCCACCGCGAACCGCGCGCCGGAGATGGTGTGCGCGTACGACATGAGGACCAGCTCGCCGCGCACCCGGTCCTGCCGGAACGGGATCATCACCCCCACGGGCAGGACGCGATCGGGTTCGCCTGCGCCCGGCCCGGCCGGGCGCTCGCCCGCGGCCGGGTCGGCCTTCGCGGCCGACAGCAGCCCTGTCGGCGGAGGCCAGGTGAACGGCATGGGCCGCGCGAACGGCGTCCACCCGGCCAGCCTGAGGCTTCTGAGCCCCAGCGAGCCCAGGTCGGATCCCTGCCGCACGGCCACGGCGAAGGCGAAGTCAGCCAGGATGTCCTCGGCGGCCTCGGCGTCGAGCGCGCCTACGGCCGTCAGGGCCTGCGCCACCTTCGCCACTACCGGGAAGCTCGCGTTGGGGCTGTCAGCGGACCAGGGCGCGCTGGAGACAGGCTTGGCGCTGACCGCGTCACGCATCTCGGCCTCGACCATCAGCCGCAGATGGGTTTCCGCGCGCTCGCGGTTCATCTACTAAGTGTGAGCCATCCCGCATCTCGGCCTGAACGCAAAGCCGGGGGAGCAGCCGGATTCAAGCCGGCGTGACGACGGGCTGCGGCGTGTCAACGGTCGTCCAGCAGCGGACGATGTCACGCATGGACAGCAGCCCGGCCACGTCGTGGCCTTCGACCACGACCAGGTGCCTGAACCCGCCCCGGATCATCGCCGCGGCGGCCTCCTCGAGGGTCCAGTCCGGCGATGCGTACACCAGGTCTTGGGTGCGGTGCTCCGCCACCATCTCGGCGTCTGGATCCTCGCCGGCCGCTATCGAATCGAGGAGGTCACGTTCGGTCACGATGCCGACACCCGCCTGCTCCGGGTCGACCACCACCGCCGCGCCGATACGCCGCGCGGACATCATCCGCGCCGCATGCCGCAGCGTGTGCGCGGGCCCGATCGTAAGGACCTGGTGGGACATGCCGTCGCGGACCTTCACGAGTCATCACACCCCTGATCCGACGCTTGTGAATTTGTGACGTCCATCAAGCATCCGTGATATCACCGCAGAGAGCAAGAGAGAGCAAGACTGCCTTCAGGCAAAGTTCGCGTCATCCAGACCCCGCGCCGTGCGCGCTAGTCAGCTGTGCGAGCACATCGTCATGCAGGTAGCCGTTGGTGCATACTACGCTGCCGCCGTCGGGCCTGGCCTCCCCCTCGAGCGAGGTGAACCGCCCGCCGGCCTCGGTGACGATGACCTGCAGGGCGGCCAGGTCCCACAGCGACACCTCGGGTTCCGCGGAGATGTCGCAGGCGCCCTCGGCGACGAGCATGTGCGACCAGAAATCCCCGAACGCGCGCGTTCGCCACACCGATCGGGTCAGGCCGAGGAAGCTGTCCAGCATCCCGCGTTCGGCCCATCCGCCCAGGCCCGAATAGGACATGGACGCATCCCCGAGCTTGGTCACCCTGGACACCCGGCACGGGGATGCCTTGGTCAGACTGCGCCCGGTCCACGCGCCGCCGCCCAGCGCACCCCACCAGCGGCGGTTGAGGGCCGGCGCCGATACCACCCCCACCACCACGTCCGGGCCGTCCATCAGCCCGATCAGCGTGGCCCAGACCGGAACGCCGCGGACGTAGTTCTTGGTCCCGTCGATGGGATCCAGGACCCAGCACCGCGGTCCAAAGCCGGTCCGGCCAAGTTCCTCGCCCAGCACCGCGTCGCGCGGCCGTGCCCTGCGCAGCACGTTTCGCAGCGCCTCCTCGGCCGCCCGGTCGGCGTCGGACACGGGCGTGAGGTCGGGCTTGGTCTCGACCCGCAGGTCGAGCGCCCGGAACCGCCTGGTCGTGATGTCGTCGGCGGCATCTGCGAGGACGTGCGCGAAGCGCAGGTCGTCGTCGTAACGGACCACGCGCGAAACGGTACCGCCTGGAACAGCACGCTGGCCAGCCAGGGCACCAACCTGGGCCCGCGCGAGGGGTGATACTAGACGTGATGGACGACAACCGCGACACCCACCCACCTTCTCGTCTCGCCTTCATGGACGACCCGCCGGGCCAGCTGCGGGCCTTCGTCCGCGACGGCCGGATCACGGCGCTGCCGGCCAAGCGAACGCGCCGCCGGCTGCTGCTCGACCAGGTAGCGCAGGCGTTCGAGCCGGGCCGCAACTACCCGGAACCCGCCGTCGACGAGGTCCTCAAGGCGATCTTCGACGACCACTGCGCCCTGCGCAGGTGCCTGGTGGACGAGGAGTTCCTGTCGAGGACCGCGGCGGGTATCTACTGGCGGGCAGGCGGCACCGTCGATGCGTAGGAAGCTCTTTTTTCCGAACGACCGGTGGTGCTTCCCTCCGGCTCCGTCCGACCGCCGCCCCGGCGACCCGAACGACCGGTGGTGCTTCCCCGGCGAGCCGCCGCGAGCCCCGGCGGCCGATCGCGACGAGCCGTGGTGCTTTCCCGGGCACCAGGCGCGCGATCGCCGCCGGCCGGCCCGGCGCCGGGTCATCCCGGGCTAGTCGGGGGCGGTGCCTTCCCGGCTGCGCAGCAGGCGGCGGAGCGAGTCGAGTCGCGCCTCGGCGTGGTGCTCGCGCGCCCACTCATCCACGGCGCAGCCGGACAGGTGGTCGCATCCTGGCGGGCACCCGGCCGTGCCTTCGGCCAGGTCCGCGAACGCCTCCACGACCCGTTCCGCGCTCACGTGGCCCAGCCCGAACCCTCGCAGCCCCGGCGTGTCGATGAGCCAGCCGTCACCCAGCGGCAGCGCCACCGCGGACGACGACGTGTGCCTGCCCCGGCCGGTCACCGGGTTGACCGCCCCGACCGTCCGGGCCGCCTCCGGGACCAGGGTGTTCACCAGCGTGGACTTGCCGACGCCGGACTGCCCGATGAGCACGCTGATCCGGCCGGTCAGCAAGTTCCGCAACCGGGACAGCGTGCGCGCGGGCAGCGGCCGCCTGGTGGTCAGCATGGGCAGGCCGAGCGGCGCGTAGAACGCGCGGACCTGGCGCGGCGACGCCAGGTCCGCCTTGGTCAGCAGCAGCAGCGGATCGAGCCCGGCGTCGTAGGCGGCGACCAGGCAGCGATCGACGAAGCGGAGCCTGGGCGGCGGTTCGGCCAGCGCGCAGACGATCACCATCTGGTCGGCGTTGGCCACGATGATCCGTTCGGCCGGGTCCGTGTCGTCGGCCGACCGCCGCAGCGCGCTGGTCCGCGGCTCCACCCGGACGATCCGGGCCAGCGTCCCCTCGGCGCCGGACGTGTCACCGATCAGCGCGACGCGGTCGCCGACCACCACCGAGCGCCTGCCGAGCTCGCGGGCCTTCATCGCGGTAACCAGCCTGCCCTCGGCCATGCACCCGTACCGGCCGCGGTCCACGCTGGTCACGAAGCCCTCTACGGCGCTTTCGTGGGCGGGGCGCCGCCTGGTGCGCGGGCGGGAACCGCGACCGGGCCGGACCCGGACGTCGTCCTCGTCAAGCTGCGCGTAGCCGGGCCGCGGGCTCAGGGTTCGTGTCCCATCCCAGCATCCCCTCCGACCAGCGCGTCCCAGGCGTGGCTGAATCCGGGGAAGGTCTTGGCCACCGTGTCCGCGCCCGCGACCCGGATACCCGGCACCGCCAGGCCGAGCACGGCGGCCGCCATCACCATCCGGTGATCGTCGTAGCTGCCGAACGGCGCGTCCGCCGCGCCCGCCCGTAGCGGCCGCGGGCTGATCCGCAGCCCGTCGGGCAGCTCGGTGATGTCGCCCCCCAGCGCGTTGATCTCCTTGGCCAGCGCGGCCAGCCGGTCGGTCTCGTGGCCGCGGGTGTGCGCCAGCCCGGTGAACACCGACGGGGAGCTCGCCAGCGCCGCCACCGCGGTCAGCACCGGCGCGAGCTCGTTGACGTCGCGCAGGTCCGCGGCCAGACCGCGGATGGTGCCGGTTCCCGTTACGGTCAGCGCTTCCGCGCCCAGTTCGCACCGCGCACCCATCCGGGTCAGCACGTCCAGGATCTGCTCCGCCGCCTGCAGGCTGTCCCGCGGCCAGCCCGGCACGGTGATCGTTCCCCCGGTCACCAGCGCCGCGGCCAGGAAGGGAGCCGCGTTGGACAGGTCGGGTTCCACCGTGAACGCTCCCAGGTCCAGCCGCCCCGGGCGCACCCGCCAGGTGTCCGGCCGTCCCCGGGACCCGCCCGCGCCGGACCCGGCGCTGACGTGGGCGCCGGCGGCCCGGAGCATCCGGACCGTCATGGCGATGTGCGGCGCCGAGGGCACCGGCGGCCCCTCGTGCCGGACCTCGATGCCCTCGTCGAACCGGGGTGCCGCGAGCAGCAGCCCCGAGACCAGCTGCGACGAACCTGAGGCGTCGAGCGTGACGGTGCCGCCGCGGACCGCGCCGTGACCGAGCACGGTGAACGGGACCGCGCCCCGGCCGCCGTGGTCGATGCGCGCACCGAGTTCGGCCAGCGCGGCCAGCATCGGCCCGACCGGCCGCTGCCTGGCCCGCGCGTCCCCGTCGAACTGAACCGCCGCCGAGGTCAGCGCCGCGACCGCGGGCAGGAACCGCATGACCGTGCCGGCGTTACCCACATCGACGCCGACCCGCGAACCCGCCGTCGGCTGGCCACCGGTGACACGCCAGCCCGTCCCGTATACCGGATCTTCCCCGCCGACGTCGGCGATCTGGGTCCCCATCGCCCGCAGCCCGGCGGCGGCGAGCAAGGTGTCCCTGGCACGGAGCGGATTCGCGATCATGACCGGCCCGTCGCTCAGGGCGGCCAGGACGAGGGCACGGTTGGTGATCGACTTGGATGCGGGCAGCCGGATAAGAGCGCTGACCGCTCCGGCCGCGGCCGGAGCAGGCCACGCCGGGACCTGGTCATCGTCGGCGTGCATACGGTTGAGCGTACTGACACACCCGGGGGGACACCCCGGCATCCCCAGCCGGCGGACACCCCACCCGGGGGACACCCCCGGGACCCCGCCCGGGGGA
>JASIGD010000546.1 GCA_030045295.1 Streptosporangiaceae bacterium | reverse complement strand
CGCGTACGGGAGCACCGGCCCGTCAGTTCCCGAGCGGCCCGGCGGGCCCGGCCGCGGCGGCCCGGCGGAGTTCGGCAGCCCGGGGCGGCAGGCGCGGGACAGGTCCGGGGCCTGGGCCGCCTCGGCCAAGGCCAAGGGCAGCTGGTGGCGGCACTGGACGGTGCGGAAGGCCCTGGGCGTCCTGCTCGGCGGCATCGGCGCGTTCATCGTGCTCTGCGCGATCGTGGTGGCCGTGGCCTACGAGAAGACGCCGGTCCCGACCGAGGCCATGGCGGCCACCAGCTACGTGCAGTCGGTGGTGTACTCAAGCGACGGCACGCTCATCGGGCGGTTCGGCACCACCAACCGGCAGATGCTGACCTACAGCCAGATCCCGCAGGGGATTGTCAATGCGGTGGTGGCCGCCGAAGACCGCCAGTTCTGGACCGAAGGCGGCATCTCGCCGACCGGCATCCTGCGCGCCGCTTACGAGGACGTCACGGGCAACGACGGCTCGCTGCAGGGCGGCTCGACCATCACCCAGCAGTTCGTCAGGAACTACTACCAGGGGATCGGCACCCAGCAGACGCTCAGCCGCAAGATCAAGGAGATCTTCGTGGCGATGAAGGTCGCCAAGGAGAAATCCAAGCAGTGGATCCTGACCAACTACCTCAACACGATCTACCTGGGTGAAGGCGCCTACGGGGTCGAGGCCGCGGCCGAGACGTACTTCGGCAAGCCGGTCTCGCGGCTCAGCGTGGCGCAGGACGCGGTCATCGCCGCCATGATCCAGCAGCCGAGCACGTATCCGCTGCCGCAGTACCGCCCCGAGCTCGAGGCGCGCTGGAGCTACGTGATCAACGGCATGGTGCGGATGGGCACGCTCACCGAGCAGAAGGCCGCAGCGGCTAAGTTCCCGGAGCTCGGCGATTACATCCCGCAGACCGTCGGCAACAACGTCTGGGACCCGTACATCCTCAACATGGTCTACAACGAGCTGGTCCAGATCTATCACTTCAGCCCGTCGCAGATCTACAACGGCGGCTACGTCATCCGCACCACCATCGACGACTCGAAGATGGCCGCGCTCTACCAGGCGGTCATGCAGAACGAGGCGCAGATCGACGCCAGCGCCAACCCGTTCGAGTCCTACATGCACGTCGGCGCGGTGCTCGAGGATCCGGCCACGGGCGCGATCGAGGCCCTGTACCCTGGGCCGGGCTATCCCGGATCCAGGTACAACGGGACGGGACGGGTCATCACCGTCAAGGAATGCCAGCAGATCTCCTGCGAGGTCAACATGGCGGTCTACAACCGGGAGCAGGTCGGCTCCTCGTTCAAGCCGTACATCTTGTCCACCGCGGTCAAGCAGGGCATGGACGTGCAGACCAGCACGCTGGAGGGCTTCGACCCGCTCTGGATCCCGCCCGACAAGCAGCCCAATGCCTACGGGTCCCCGACCCGGCCTGCCGATTCTTACCAGTGGTACCAGGTCACCAACGACGACGCGGGAGAGAACGGGGCGTTCTCGCCGCAGCTGGCGATGGCGGAGTCCATCAACACCGCCTACGCCGACCTCTGGCACAAGGTGGCCGGCCCCACCGGCGCGAACGTGGCCGAGATGGCGCAGCAGTTCGGCGTGAACATCGCCGCCGCCGGGATCACCGGTCCGTCCGGGATCCCGGGATCCAGCGGGATGGAGGACGAGGCGGGCATCGCGCTCGGCCAGGCGTCGCTGACCGTCGGGGAGCAGGCCTCGATGCTGGCGACCATCGACGACTACGGCATCTACCACGAGCCCCACGTGATCGAGTCGATAACGCAGAACGGCGTCTCGACCCCGCTCAAGATCAGGAGTTACCAGGTGTTCAGCGCCA
Organism: Streptosporangiaceae bacterium; assembly: GCA_030045295.1. The sequence continues at coordinate 3,952 of JASIGD010000546.1, read as the reverse complement.
ACCCGACGCTCAACGCCGACGAGGCGACGCAGGTCCAGTACGCGATGTCCGAGGACACCGCCCCGTACGGCACGGCGCCCACGGCCGCGCTGAGCAACGGCCAGGAGGTCGTCGCCAAGACCGGCACGACGAACACCGCGCAGTCCGCGTTCTTCATTGGTGCCATCCCGACTCAGGCTCTCTCGGTCGCGCTGTTCACCAGCAACCAGACGGGGACCGGCTACCAGTCGCTCAACAATCTCGGCGGCCTGCAGCAGGGCGGGTACGGCGGGACCTGGCCGGCGGCGATATGGCACACCTACGCGGAGAACATGTTCGTCCCGCTCGGAGTCGAGCAGTTCCAGCCGCCGGTCTTCACCGGCCAGGCGTGGAACCTGGTGCCGCCGAACCTGCGGGTGGTGCCGAAGCCGCCGTCCGACAAGCACCACCATCACGGTCCGCCCGGGCAGGGCAGCCCGCCGTCGGGGGGCAACCCTTCGCCCTGCAATTCGCAGCAGTCATTCTGCAATCCGGCCACCCAGCAGCCGGGCGGCGGAGGCAACGCCGGGACGGTGAACGGCACGGCGGCGGGCGCCGCCGTGGGCGGTATTTTCGCCGCGCTCCCCGCGACCTGCCTGTGGGTGCGGCGCCGGACGCGCAAACGAGGACCGAAGCGCGGTTAGATAGGGGTGTGGAGGACGCCCGGCCGGATGCCCGCCCGCCCGAGGACCACGAGGTGACCCGGGAGTGGGCGGAGCGTCCCGCGCGCCCGCCGCGCCCGGGGTCCCTCGCGGTCGCCCTCGGCGGCACCAGCGTCCTTGTCTCCGCGACCGTCCTCGGCATGGTGCTCGCGTTCGCGGAGAAGGTCCCGTGCCGCTCCGGTGCCTGGTATTCGTACACCAAGCAGTTCCAGGACGCCTGCTACACCGACATCTTCCCGCTGTACTACAGCGAGGGCCTGGCCCAGGGCAAGGTTCCCTACGCCGGACACCCGGTGGAGTACCCGGTGCTGATCGGCGGCGCGATGCAGGTCGCGGCCTGGCTGGTCAGGAACGTCAACCCGGTGATCAGGGGCCGGGAGTTCTTCGACGTGACCGCCGTGCTGCTCGCGCTGTGCGCGGTGGCCGGGGTGATCGCGACCGCGCGCGCGGCCGGCCCGGACGGCCGCTGGCAGGGGCTCATGGTGGCGCTGTCCCCGGCGCTGATCCTGAACGCGTTCGTCAACTGGGACCTGATCGCGTTCGCGCTGACCACGATGGGCATCGCGGCCTGGGCGGCCCGCCGCGGCGTCTGGGCGGGCATCCTGCTCGGCCTCGGGGTCGCCACCAAGTTCTACCCGCTGGTGGTCTTCGGGCCGCTGCTGCTGCTCTGCCTGCGGGCCGGTCGGCTGCGGGACTTCGCGAAGACCCTCGCCGCGGCCGCGGCCGCCTGGCTGGCGGTCAACCTGCCGGTGATGATCGTCGCGCCGTCCGGCTGGGCCACGTTCTACGTGTTCAGCGAGGACCGGGGGGCTGACTGGGGCTCGATCTGGTACCTGTTCGAGCACTTCAGCGTGCCCTTGCTCGGCGACGAGCGGCTCGGCGTGCTTAACGCGATGTCGGCGGCCTTCCTCGCCGCCGCGTTCGCCGCGATCGCCGTGCTCGCGCTGGCCGCCCCCCGCCGGCCCCGCCTGCCGCAGTTGTGCTTCTTGATGCTGGCCGCGTTCTTGATGACGAACAAGGTCTGGTCACCGCAGTACGTCATCTGGCTGGTCCCGCTGGCGGTGCTGGCCAGGCCGCGGCTGTGGCCGTACGCCTTGTGGCAGCTCGCCGAGGTCGGCTACTTCTTCGGCATCTGGGGTTACCTGATCTTCGTGGACCGCGACGGCGGGGTGATCGCGGGCTATAACGGCATCAGCACCGGGTGGTACTTCGCCGTGCTCCTGGCCAGGTTCCTCGCCGTAGCCCTGCTCGCCGCCTACGTGGTGCGGGACATTCTTGATCCCGAACGGGACGTGGTGCGTGCCTACGGCCAGGATGATCCGGCGGGGGGCGTCCTGGACCAGGCCGAAGACCGGTTCAGGCTCCGCCTTGCCCCGCTGATCCGGCGCGCAGGTGCTGCCTCAGCCAGCTGACGTCGGCGGCGAGGCCGCCGTTCTCATCGGGCGTCTCGCAGATGGCGGTGGCCCCGGCCGCGCGCACCACGCCGAGCAGGAGGGCGGGGTCGATCGTCCCCGACGTGATGTTGGCGTGCCTGTCGCGGCCCGAGCCGAACTCATCGCGCGAGTTGTTGCAGTGCACCAGGTCGATCCGGCCGGTGATGGCCTTGATCTGGTCGACCGCGTCGGACAGGTCGATGCCGGCCGAGTTGGCGTGGCAGGTGTCCAGGCAGAACCCGACGCTCCCGCCGTCCGGGCCGGCGGCGTCGGTCACCGCGTCCCAGAGCCTGCCGATTCCGTCGAGCGACCTGGCCATGGCGCCGTCGCCGCCCGCGGTGTTCTCGATCAGCATCGGCAGCGGGCGTTCGATGCGCTCTACCGCTTTGCGCCAGTTCTCCAGGCCCTCGTCGGCGCCGACGCCCGCGGTGACGTGACCGCCGTGCACGATCAGCCCCTTGGCCCCGATGGACGCGGCCGCCTTGAGCTGCTGGTCGAGCAGCTTCCTGCTGGGAATCCTGATCCGGTTGTTGCTCGTCGCCACGTTGATGACGTACGGCGCGTGGATGTAGATGTCCACGTCGGCAGCGGCGTAGGCGTCCCTGACGGCCCCAGGATCCCCGCCGGGTATCACCGGCCCCTTCCAGCCTTGCGGGTCGCCGAGGAAGAACTGGGCCGCGTCCGCCTGGCGGGCGATCGCCTCGGCCAGCGGGTTGTCGACGTGGAAGTGGGCTCCGATGCGTACCATGCGTTCGACCCTAGTCCCGGCGGTCAGCCGACGAAGCCGCCGTGGGATAGGCCGAGGGCCAGGCCGACGAACCCGGCGATCATGCCGGTTACGATGAGGACCCGCTGCTCGCGGGTGGACGAGACCATCTGCGCGAACAGCCCGGTGAGCACCGCGAGGAGCCCGGTGGCGGTCGCGGCGATGTGCAGCGCGGCGCCGGCCGTCGGCACGTTCCGCACGATGAGCCCGAGGACGAACGCCACCAGGCCGTCGACCAAGATGACGACGGCCACGACGTTCTCGACCGGGTGCGGCTGCCCGTCCGAATTCAGGATCTGCGGACGCGAGCGGTTCCCGGTGGTGCCTGCCACGCTGACCACCTCCTGGCTGTCACCACGAGACGCGATTACCCCACAGTCTTCCCCATGCGGAACTCTGGAGTCCAGGTTTCCCGGCGGCGGGCCGCGGCTCCGGTCATCGGTTACCGCGGGCCGGCGGATGTTGGTAAACTGGCGCCGCTGCGGATGACCCGGCCACACCGTGTCGGCGTACCCGCGACACCTCCTGCCACGGAAAGGCCGTGGCCGCACCAGTCCAGAGGAGGCTCAGGACGCTCATGCGCCACTACGAGATAATGATCATCCTCGATCCCAACCTCGAGGAGCGCACCGTCCAGCCGTCACTCGACCAGTTCCTCAAGGTCGTGACCGGCGGCGGCGGCAAGGTCGACAAGGTGGACATCTGGGGGAAGCGCCGCCTTGCGTACCAGATCGAGAAGAAGTCAGAGGGCATCTACGCCGTCGTGGACCTGACCGCCGAGCCCGGCGTCGTGCAGGAACTCGACCGCCAGCTCAACCTGAACGAGGCCGTGCTGCGGACGAAGGTCACGCGGCCCGAGCATCACCACTGAGCACGGCCGAAAATGTCAGTGGCTCTCCGCACGATATCCGGGTGGAGCCGGATAGCGCGCCACGCGAAGACTCAGGGTAAGGAGATCTGCTGATGGCAGCAGGTGACACTCAGATCACGATCGCGGGGAACCTGGTCGATGACCCGGAACTGCGGTTCACCCCGGCGGGGCAGCCGGTGGCGCGGTTCCGGGTGGCCTCGAC
>JASIGD010000545.1 GCA_030045295.1 Streptosporangiaceae bacterium | reverse complement strand
CACCTGCGCTCGCCCGTGACAAGCTCGTACCTGCCTGGCCCGGCCGCGCGGACGACCACGGGCTGCAGCAAGCCGACCTGCCTGATGGACTCGGCCAGCTCGTCGAGTGCGTCCTCGTCGAAGCTCAGCCGCGGCTGCCGTGGGTTCGCGGTGATCGCGGTGATGGCGATCTCCTCGTAGCGGGCGCCGGACACCTCGCCGAGCGACGAGGGCGCGTCGGGCTCCGCGGTCGTCACCTGGCCGACGGCCTCGGGGGCGGACACGCCGCGCGCGGCGGCACCGTCGGCCAGCAGCGGGGAGTCTGGGATCAGGGCCCCGAGCCCCCGGCCTAGACCGCGCCTGCGCTGTGCCACTGCCCCTCCCCGACCTAACCGTGCTGCCGGGCCTCGGCCGACTGCATGGCCAATTCCTTCGCCGCGCCGGTGTAGGCGACCGCGCCGCTCGATCCCGGGTCATAGGTGATCACCGATTGCCCCCTGCTCGGCGCTTCCGAGACCCGGACGCTTCTCGGAATGACGGCGCGCAGGACCGACGCGCCGAAGTGGGCACGCACATCCTCGGCCACATCGGCCGCGAGCCTGGTCCGGCCGTCGTACATCGTCAGCAGGACGGCGGAGACGTGCAGTCCCGGGTTGAAGTTGACCCGCACCAGCTCGGCGGTGTTGAGCAGTTGCTGGACGCCCTCGAGCGCGTAGTACTCGCACTGGATGGGAAGCAAGACCTCTTCGGACGCGACCAGGGCGTTGACCGTCAACAGGCCGAGAGACGGCGGGCAGTCCACGAACACGTAGTCAAGGTGCGAGGTGTCGTACGCCCGCAGCGCCTTGGCGAGCCGCAGCTCCCGGGCCACCATGGGGACCAGCTCGATTTCCGCTCCCGCCAGGTCTATCGTGGCCGGCGCGCAGAACAGGCCCGGCATCTCAGCGGTCGGGCGGACCACGTCGGCCAGCGGCCGGTCCTCGACGAGCACGTCGTAGACGGAGGAGGCGCCCGAGTGATGCTCCACGTCGAGAGCGGTCGACGCGTTCCCCTGCGGATCAAGGTCTATCACCAGGACACGGGAGCCGTGCTGGGCCAGGCTGGCGGCGAGGTTGACCGCGGTGGTGGTCTTACCGACCCCGCCCTTCTGGTTCGCGATCGCCATGATCCGACAGCGGGCCGGGCGCGGCCACGGCTGGCGGTCGGCCAGGCCCCGCACGACGACCGCGGCCTCCGCCGCTCGTGCTATCGGCGTGTCCGCCTGATCGCGCGGCACCTCGGGGACGACGACCGGCGGATCCGGGCGCGGCCCGCCGTCCCCGGCGCTGTCGGCCGTCCCGATTCCGGACCCTTCACCGTTCACCTGAACGCCTCTCGATCCTCGGTCCGGGCTCAAGTCCTGATCGGCGCCGGGCCAGCCCAACCCCCCGATCCGCGCGATCTCGGCCGCCGCGACGCTGCTCGCCGACAGGTCCGTCGGCGGCGCGGCCGGCCAGCCCAGCCCCGCCGCCGCGTGCCGGTTGTAGCTGAGCCCCACCTATGCCCCTGCCCTCACGTAGCGAAGAATCGCACGACGGTAGTCGCTGGAACGACCTTACCGTGCCCGGCCCGCACAACTTGGGCGCTGCGCGCACCAAGTCGGTGCAGTACCGGCTCGGCGCTCTTCAGTTCGTCGGCAGCGGTGCGCCCCTTGATCGCCAGCACCATTCCTCCCGGCCGTACCACGCCCATGGCGAGCTCGGCGAGGCGGGGCAGGGGGGCCACCGCGCGCGCCGTCACGGTATCGGCCCGCACGGTGGCGTCCTCCGCGCGGCCGCGGAGGACGGTCACGTTCGCGAGCCCCAGCTCGGCCACGCACCGCTCCAGGAACCGGCAGCGCCGCTCCATGGGCTCGAGCAGGGTGACAGCGAGGTCCGGCCGCACCATGGCCAGGACCAGGCCGGGCAGCCCCGCACCCGAGCCGATATCCACGAGCGATCCGGGCCGGTTATCGATGAGCTCGGCCACCACCGCGCAGTTCAGCAGGTGCCGGTCCCACAGCTTCGGCGCCTCGCGAGGGCCGATCAACCCTTGCTCCACCCCCCGCGTGGCCAGGATGCGCGCGAACGCCGCGGCGGTCGGCAGCGCCGGCCCGAACACCACGGCTGCGTTCGCTAGCGGCGAGCATGCGGCCATGTCCGCGCTCACCTCGGCGCGGGCGGATACGTTCCCGGTCAACGGCTGCCGGGGCGTCACGGCGCGGGAAACACCACCACCCGCCGGTTAGGTTCCTCGCCCTCGGATTCACTGCGCTGGCCGACCGCGGCCACCGCGTCGTGAACGATCTTCCGCTCGAACGGCGACATCGCGGCCAGCTCCTTCGGCTCGCCCGTCCGGGCGACCTCCTCAGCCACGCTGCGCCCGTATTCAGCCAGTTCCGCGCGCCGGCGCGCCCGGTAGCCCCCGATGTCGAGCATCAGCCTCGCGCGCGTGCCGGTCTGCCGGTGTACGGCCAGCCGGGTCAGCTCCTGCAGCGCCTCGAGGACCTCGCCGTCGTCACCGACTAGCTCTTGCAGGGTCGCCCCCACCACGGACACGACCGCCCGGTCACCCTCGACATCCATGTCGATGTCGCCGTCCAGGTCGGCGATGTCGAGCAGGCCCTCCACGTAGTCCGCGGCGATATCGCCCTCGAGCTCGAGATCGCTGAGCCGCGGCGCGCCGTCGGCGCCGTCGGGCGCGTCCGCGACCTCTGCGTCCTCCGCGTCCGTGACCTGCACGTTCTGCTGGCTCACGAGTTGACCTCCCACCGTGGCCGGCATGCGGCCACGATCACCGCTTGCCCGACCGCTTGCTTCTCGCCTGCCGTACCGGCTGCTGCCGCACTACCTTGGTAACCGGGACTTCCGGCTCGGGCTCGGGCTCGGGCTTCTGCCTGCCCAGCCGCAGCAGTCCCCGTTTCTCCGCGCCGTTCTGCCCGTTGGCGGCGGCCTTGTCGCCCGCCGCGGAGCCCGTTCGCGGGACGCCCGATCCGGTACTCGCGCTGCCCGATCCAGAGGCCGCCTGGGCCTTCGGCGCGGCCGAGGCCGGGCGCTTGCCATCGGCTCCAGTCCGCGTCCCGCCAGAGGCCGGGCGCGTCCCGCCAGAGGCCGGGCGCGTCCCACCGGACGCCGGACGCGTGCCGCCGGAGGC
>JASIGD010000544.1 GCA_030045295.1 Streptosporangiaceae bacterium | reverse complement strand
CTGCTCGGCTTGAGCTTTATGGCTGCCGTGACGACGACGATCGGGCTGGCGACGGGCGTGCTGCTGCTCCCCGAGCACAACCCGGTGGTCGCGGCCAAACAAGCTGCAACGCTAGACGTGCTCTGTGGAGGGCGGCTCACACTGGGCGTAGGCATCGGCTGGTCGGCTGAGGAGTTCGCTGCGCTCGGCGTCCCGTTCGCCCGGCGCGGCCAGCGCACGGCGGAGTACGTCGCTGCCATGCGCACGCTATGGGCCGACGACGTTGCCTCGTTCAGCGGCGAGTTCACGCGGTTCGAATCAGTACGGGTCAACCCCAAGCCGGTGCGCGGCCGACGCATCCCGGTCGTGCGCGTCATCAGATGTGGCCAAGCTCGTCAGGCTGCATCACCGGCGGCGCCAACGCGACGGTCACCATCCGGCCAGGCCCGGACGCCATGGGCAGTAAGGAGTTCCGCAACAGAGCCTAGCCCGGCCGACCGAGGCGAGCGGTGATCGCCGGGGCCGCCTCGCGCAGCCACGCCTCGGCGCGCGGCAGCTCGTCCTTGGCGCCGTTCTCCCATAGCTTGCGGAACACCGGGTCCAGCCCGGCCGAGGCGCGGGAATCCTCGTGATAGCGGCGCGCCATGTCGATGGCGAACGGCGCCAGCTCCGTGCGATGCTGCGCCGTCATGCCGTAGGCGTCCGCGAACACCGCGACTCGGTGGGGGATGTCGGCGTCCGCGAACGCGGGCGCCCGGTCCCTCGGATCGCGCAGCGGCGCCCAGTACCACAACGCGTTCGCGATGTCGTAGAGCCGGGTAGTCGGCATGGCCAGGTCAAAGTCGATCAGCGCGACAGGGAGCCCGTTCCGGAAAACCACGTTGCCCGGGTGGTAGTCGCGGTGGCTGACCAGCTCGGCCCGCGTGGTGATCGGTCCCTCGTTGGCCGGCGTCCCGCCCCACACCGCGTCGGGTGACGGCACCCACCCAGCCGACGCCTCGTGCAGCGCACGGATCAGCCGGGCCAGAGCGACGAGCACGTCGTCGCCCGCGGTCTCCGGCGGCAGCGGGTTACGCGGCACGTCACCAGGGACGAACGACAGCACCTCGCGCCCCTGCTCGTCAACGCCGAACGGAAGCGGCGCGCCAGCGAACCCGGCGTCGCGCAGGTGGGCCAGGTACGCCTGCACGGTCATGCTGAACGGCCGCAGCGGCCGGCGCACTGTGTCCCCGATCCGCACGATCCCCTGGGTGACACCGTCCCCGACAAGCAGCTCGCCTTCGCTGCTCGCCAAGTCCCGGCCAGGCCGACGCCGTTCCCGCTCCTGCCCCAGTTCCGGATCCGGGCACGCCGGAGGTCCGCAGAGCGCCTGGCTCATCGCCTGCCTCCTTCGCGGCTGGGCGTCACGGCTCCCGCCGGCTCAAGCAAGACTCCTGGGTTCATGATCCCGGCCGGGTCGAGTTCAGCCTTCGCGCCGCGAAGCACGCCGGCGAACAGCTGCGGCACCTCGCGCAGGTACCAGCGGCGATGGTCGCGCCCGACGGCGTGGTGGTGGGTGATCGTGCCGCCGAGCGCCGCGATCGCCGCCGAGGCCGCAAGCTTGATCTCATCCCACTGCTCCAGTTCCCGACCCGGACGGCCCGGCGCGAAGACCGAGTAGTACGGCGAGGGACCGTCGGGATACACGTACGCGAAACGGCACGAGACTACGCCGCCGCCGCATGCCCGGCGCACCGCCTGCCTCGTGGCCGCCAGCACACCCTCGTGGAACTCCCAGAAGCGATCCCAGGTGATGGCCGTCTCGAAGGTCTCGCTGACCAGCCCGAGACGGACCAGACCGTCACGCAGGTGCCCGCCGCGCAAGAACGAAGCCCGCCAGACCGCAGCCGGGTCGCTCTCCTCGCCATGCACCTCGCCTCGATGGCTGCCGCAGATCTCCAGCGCCCGGGCCAGCCACGGCCCCAGCTCGTGGTCCGCCGACTCAAAGCCGAGCACGAGAATCGAACGCGTCCCGTCACCGCTTCCCGAGACCAACGCCTCGTCGTGGCCGAGCAGGCGGCAATTGGCCGGATCCAGCCCGGACTGCGCGAGTTCCCGAGCCGCCTGCACCGCATCGGCGAAGTCAGCGAAGGACACCGATGCGCCCGACCGGAACCGCGGCCGCGGCAGCAGGCGCATCCACGCCTCGGTGATCACGCCCAGCGTGCCTTCGGAGCCGCAGAACAGCCGCTCCGCCGACGGACCCGCACCGGAGGCCGGCAGCCGCCTGGTCTGGAGTACGCCGCGCGGCGTCACCACGCGGACGGCCTCGACAAACTCATCGATATGAGTGCGCACGGTCGCGAAATGGCCACCCGAGCGCGTCGCTATCCATCCGCCCAGCGTCGACCACTCAAACGACTGCGGGAAATGCCGCAGCGTCAGGCCGTGGGGTTTCAGCTGCGCCTCCAGCGCCGGGCCCAGCGTACCGGCCGCGATCCGCGCCGCGCGCGAGTTACGGTCGACCTCCAGCACCCCCTGCAGGTGGCGGAGGTCCACGCTGACCACGCCGTGATAGCCGTCCCCCACATCGGGCTCGACCCCGCCGACCACACTGGAGCCACCGCCGAACGGGATCGCCGCGACACCGGCGTCGCTGCACCACTCCAGCACCGACACCAGCTCGCCCTCGCCGCGAGGGAAGGCCACAAGATCAGGCGCGTGCGCGTAATCCCGCCGAAAGGCGCGGACCAGATCACGGAACGACCGGCCGTAGGTGTGGATGGCCCTGTCGTACGGGTCCGCGCTGAAAGTCGGCGCAAGCGAGGCCGGCGCCACCAGCCGGGGCGAGGGCAGGTCCAGCTCCTCGACTCGAGGCGGTTCTTGCACGCGCAAGCCACCGATCCCGAGGCGCTCGGTGAACACGGCCCCGAGTTGCCCGATCTCGCTCGCCGCCAGTCCTTCACCCTCCAGGCCCCAGCCCCAGAACTTGCGCCTCGCGGCTGGCTGCGGCAGCGCCGCCGACGTCTCGTTGCCTGTTCCGTTATCGCTCACTGTCGCGCCTTCCAACACGTCGGCCGACAAGTCACGTGGCCGGCGCAACTCGCGACCCGGGGTCCTCGGAACCCAAGCCCACGCGTCAGCCCACGTGAACACGCGCGGCCACGTCCACACGCGGTTGGCGTAGTGCGCTCGCCTGCACCTCCTGGCCAGACCATGCCAGAAGCATCCCCCCGGCGGTCGGCGACACGCCAGGGGGCAGCCGTCGCAGATATGGGTGGCGATCGCCGGCGGCGAAGATGAAGTATGACGCTCTCAAGGAAGGCTGCGCGGCAGGCGATCAGCGCCGGCACGCGCTCTGCGGCCCCCGTGCCGCGCAGAGCGCGCACCGGCGAGGTCCCGGATGACCG